>PLEB01000436.1 GCA_003136915.1 Chitinophagaceae bacterium | reverse complement strand
CGGATAGCGGCACCGTCGTATTCACCGGCGACTGCTCAACCGGAACTTCGGCCATCGGAGGCAACCAACCCATCAGCTTTTATAATGTTCGCATCGACAATTCTTTCAATGGAGTAGAGCTCGATAATGACATTATAGTTGCAGGCAGTGTGCTGATGAATCATGGTAAACTACAATTGAACAATCACCAGCTTGACTTGGGCAGTACCGGAATGATCAGCGGCGAAAGCAATAACTCATTCATTACGGGTACCCATGGCGGTACTATAAGGATCCTTGCGCTGTTAAACGCACCGCAGGCGGTGAATCCGGGGAATATTGGCGTTGAGCTTACCAGTAAAGCCAATCTCGGATTAACGGAGATCATCCGGGGGCATGTTCAACAAACGGGAAGCGACGGTGAGACAAGTATTCAGCGATACTTTGATATTACGCCGGAATTGAATACAGGTCTGAATGCCAGCATCAGATTCTACTACCTTGACGACGAACTGGGAACCAACAGTCAAAATGAACTCACCCTCTTTACCAGTTTGGGGAAAGGGAGCAGTTGGTCAGCCTGGGCAAAAGAGGTCAATCATGGCGACCATTCAGTAATGGAAAACCAGCTTGATCAATTGCACCGGTTTACACTGGCCGTGAATATGAATAAAACGGGTTTGTATCCATCGGTTCATCTATACCCCAATCCTACAATGGACGGATTCACCCTAATGCTTTACAGTACAAGTGAAAAGACTGAAGTAGTTCAACTGTATGACCACCTCGGACATCTGCTGGAGCGTAAAGAATGGCATTGCCAGCAAGGGACCAATTCGATACAGTGGAATATCGGAAAATACGCTGGCGGTGTTTACCTGTTGCGTTTTGAGAATCCGGCATTGCGAAACCTGCAAATTGTAAAGCAATAAGGGCTTGTGGTAAGGTTGTTGCCTATTATTCTCTGATTCCAATCTTATAACGGAATTCATAAAATATGGAAAAATTACAGCAACTCGAATTAATGGACAAGATACGGCGCGAACTGGAAGACCTGCAGCGCAGCCTGACCGCTGTTCTAAAGAAAGTGTCACAGATTTCAGCGCACAACATAACCCTTGGCGCAGGACTACTGGACGAGAAGCTTCCTGATCTCCAGGAGAAGCTGGATGCCAGCGTAGTTACCGTGACGGAGCTGGGCGAAGCCTTTGCCGATTACCGGGAAAAGTTTTTTAGTGATAACAAACTTGCATCCGCGCAGGATCCCACTGCCTGACCTCTGAAAGGTTATTGAAGAACCAATGGCTTTAAACGTGTTCCAATGAGCTCAATAGCCTGCATCAATTTTTCATGCGGCAATTCGGCACTATCCATCTGAAAACTAAGTCTGGAAATACCGCCTAATGCATTGGAATGGCGGAGAATCTTTTCCGATACTTCTTCAGCACTACCGACCAACAACGCACCTTTTGGTCCTGCCTGAGCTTCAAACCGGGCCCGTGTCATCGATGGCCATCCACGTTCTTTACCAACCTTGGTCATAGACTCAGCATATCCAGGATAAAAATCATCAATTGCTTCCTGCGAGGTTTTTGCCACATAGCCCAATGAGTGCATGCCTACTTTGAGTTGTTCAGACTTAAACCCCGCTCTTTTTCCTGCTTCACGGTAAAGATCTACCAGGGGACGAAAGTGGTGGGTCTCGCCTCCAATCACAGCAACCATCAGCGGTAGCCCAAGTGTGCCTGCACGAATGAAGGATTCAGGTGTGCCACCCACGCCAATCCAAATGGGCAATGAATCCTGTAATGGTCTGGGATAGACAGCCTGATTCTTAAGGGCAGCACGAAACTTTCCTGACCAGGTAACAAATTCGTTTGCTCGAATTTTAAGTAAGAGGTCAAGCTTTTCGGCAAATAGCTCATCATAATCCTGCAGGTTATAGCCAAACAGCGGAAATGCCTCAATGAATGAACCACGCCCCGCCACCATTTCGGCTCTTCCATGGGAAATCAGATCCAATGTTGCAAAGTTTTGAAATACCCTTACAGGGTCGGCGGCACTCAGTACAGTAACTGCACTTGTAAGGCGAATACGCTTTGTACGGGCAGCGGCTGCAGCCAGAATAAGAGTAGGTGCAGAATCAAGAAAACCCTTGCGGTGATGCTCTCCGATTCCAAATACATCAAGACCTGCCTGGTCTGCATATTCTATTCTTTCAAGCAATTGAGCCAACGCATCTGCATCATTTATCACTTTGCTGCTATTGCCACTAAACATGGCGGCAAAACTATCAACTCCAATTTCCATTTTCATTTTGCACCGGTTTGAGATATTTATTTTCCATGAATAAGTTTAATTACTTGTCCATTCCTTGAATTAATGATGATTTCGAACACCAGGCCATCCTGGCCTTTTGGCAGTGTTCCGGTTATGAACCAATAACCATCAATAAGGTAGAGCTCATATGGCCGTTCAGATATTATATTGTCCTTACCATAAAATTTGAAGAGTAGTAGTTCAGCGACAGCAATTGCAGTTTCCTTGTTATTGATTAAAGTGTCGTAGGAAAGCTTTTCACGACTCTTTAAAGTTTGTTTGATTGCCTGTTTTGCATATTGTTCTCCAACAACGGATCTATCATCGAAATTTTGTCCTAAACAGAAATAGGGGGCGATTATTATTATTAATGAAAGTAATATGTTTATAAGGGGCTTCATTATTTTAGTTTATAATTTTTCAAAAATGATGTTTAGACTGTTTAAAGAAGATTGTCATCCGCCATTTTTGCCACGCACCTGTAGACCATAACGCTAAGAAGACGAGAGCGAATTGAAAAGGCAATCGACTGCTAAACATTGGGTATTCCTCGCTCCATTATTTCCTGTTTTAACTTTTGGATGTTGTAGGCTATCCGTTTTTCTGAAATCACAACCATGCCCCCATAAATTTTTATATATTTTTTTAAAATGTAGCGGATTAAAAAATTTTTCTTTTTTAGATACTTGTTGTTTTCAAATAATTTCACAACAATATAATACGAATTGAACCTTTTAATTTTTAGAAGTGAAATGCCGGATATCCCGCTCCAGGGTATCGGGCCACAGGAGAGAATACTTAGATTATCATCAAGCCCTGTTTCCGACAATATCAACTTTGCATTTTTGTCAAACAGCGTCTTCATATAATCCAGAAATGAGAAAACAGTTAGCAAGACCCCATAACCCAAAAGAACGATGTATAAGGGCATGTAATAAAAAAAAGGCATTGCTCCATCGTCATGGATAATTAGAAAAAGAAAAACAGCCATGATTAGAATTCCGGCAAATAATACGATCGGGATTCTGGACCGCTTAACAAGGATTTCAATATTCATATACTAAAGCGTTAAGTCCTTCCTTTTACAATCATACAACTAATTAAAGACATGTGGGTGGTCACTATAGCTTAATCTATCTTTTGAAAGTAGTTATTCTGATCCCATCATACATGGGCCCACCGAGAACGGAATACGTCACGGAATTCGATAATACGAGCGCATTTTCGTTCAGCGTAAGTATTGTATAGATGGCTTGCGGATTTAGATTAAGATAAAACTCTGAATTACTCTTAAGGATATATGCAGGGGTAAAATTGAATTGTGTCCCGCCGTTGGCCGTTCTGAATTGCATATGTACTGAATCATCCGGGAAAAAATCGTAATAATCACTGTCAGTACCGATATAGATGGAGTTTGCAGCAGAAAAGCTGGGATAGTGAATGCTGTCTTCTGCCATAAACCATTTGTTTTGGAGCAGCGCCTTGGTTTGCGGTGAAATAGTATCCTTCTTACAGGAATAAAAGCTTACGACTATCAAACAAAATACAGCAAAGTATTTCATGTAATAAATATATATAGAATTTAGAGTATTGTCAATGAAGCAACTCCTTAGCTGGCTAAGGCCTATTCCGTTCTCAAATATTTCCAAAATGGAATTACAGAAGTAGTTGAAAGAGTTCTAAATTGGCGGCATTCTATCCAAACATGGAAATAACAGATAATAAAACCAGGCTGCGCTCACTTGATTTCTTCCGGGGACTGACCGTAGCAGGAATGATCCTGGTGAACAACCCAGGCGATTGGGACAATATTTATGCTCCTTTGGAACATTCGAAATGGAATGGATGTACGCCGACTGACCTGGTTTTCCCTTTCTTTCTTTTTATTGTCGGCGTTTCCATTGTTTACGCCATGGCCACCAAAAAAACCGATCCTGCCAACCATCGGGCCATCATACTGAAGGCCGCCCGCAGATCACTCACGATCTATGCCCTCTCCCTCATACTGAATCTGATTCCAAAATTTGATTTCCAGCACCTTCGGTTTCTCGGGGTTCTGCCAAGAATTGCCATCGTCTTTTTTATATGTACTGTCATCTTTATAAAGACTTCCCGGAAAACTCAGGTTTGGATTTTCTGGATTATACTGATTGCCTATTATTTTATAATGAATTTCATTCCGGTACCAGGCGTCGGACCGTCAAACCTTGAGCCTTCAACTAACCTGGGGGCCTGGCTGGATAATCTTCTTCTCACGCCAAACCATATGTGGTCCGGATCCAAAACTTTCGACCCGGAAGGTATTTTGAGTACGCTACCGGCAATCTCTACCTGCCTCCTGGGAGTAATGACCGGAACCTGGCTGAGGAGAAAAGACCGGAGTCCGGAAAATAAAGTAGCCTGGCTTTTTTCCGTTGCCGTCCTGCTCGTAATAGGAGGATTGATATGGGATGGGTTTTTCCCGATGAACAAGGCCTTGTGGACGTCCTCCTTTGTATTGTTTACCGGCGGCCTTGCAATGGCAGCCCTGACTCTATCTTTCTGGCTGATTGATGTTAACGGGCGGAAAAAATTCACCGAACCCTTTGTAGCCTTCGGATCCAATGCAATTACCATCTACTTCGTTTCCGGGTATGTCCCGGAACTGATCGGCAGCATACCTGTTCATGATGACGGACTAAATTCCAATCTCTGGCAATATGGATATCATCATTTATTCAGCTCCTGGTTGTCACCCGTCAACGCCTCCGTAGTAAGCGCATTGGTTTATGTATCCCTGTTGAGTATCCCGATGATCATTATGCTGCGGAAAAAGATTTTCATCCGCTTATAATTTATGGCTTGTCCCACCACATACGACTGGTTAACCTATCGCCGCCTGACAAATTCGCCACAGCAGCATTATAATTGGTGCCGTTGGTAACCTTTTCGCTTGGCGGGTATTCCAATCTTCGCGGAATGGTTCCTCCGGTTACATTGCCCGTATAATTTGTCGGCGTTAATGCCGGGTAGCCTGTTCGGCGCCAGTTACTCCAGGCTTCATACTCGTTCATAACCGTGCAAAGCCAGAATTGGGTATTGATCTGGCTCAGACCATTTGCATCATCATAGGGGTGGGCGTCATAGTATGCCTCGGCATCCGCATCACTGATTGTACTGGCATCACCAAAAGCAGATAATTGGGTTATCGCTGCCAGCACGCCATTTTTATAATGTGTTTCGGCACTGCCTCCGATTGACCAGCGTTTGGCTGCGTCGGCAAGTAAGAATTCTGATTCGGCATACGTCAGTATCAAATTTGGGGCAGTATAGCTTAATATATTATCATTTAGCCTCGAGTAGCCATCCATCCCCGTGGCGGGATAATCAGGCCTTTGGGTAATATCAAATGCAGGGTTGCTGCCGCCTATGATATAACCCGGAGGCAATCCAATCTGGTCTGCCGAAGTGGTATCTTCGGTTGCAAATATTTCTGACATGTAGGGCAGGCGGGGATCATTATTAAACTGAAGGGAATCGATATAGGTACTGCACAATTTTAAATCCGTACTGTCTTCCTGGATAATCGACCATGCATCCCGGTTTTGTGTTTCACTGCCAAGGGCATGCTCAACGATAGCATTATCTGCATTACTGCTCATGGTAAGACCCTGAACTTTGGTAACATATGACTGTGCGGTCGCCGGATCCACCTTGGTTAAGCGCATGGCCATTCGCAGAAGCAAGGTATTGCCAAACATTTGCCATTCGCTGATCTGATTTGTTCCGGTAGATGAATAAAACACATCACCTGCAGGGTAATCAGCGGCTGGATCCAGGCTGTCTGTGGCTTGTGATACCTCTTTTAATAAATCAGTATAAATATCCTGTTGTTTGTCATACACGGGCGCGTATATACGGCTATAGTAGCCCAGGCCTGCCTGGAAATAAGGGATGTCTCCATAAATATCAGTTATGCGCTCAAATATAAGCGCTTTCATTATCCTGGCCATTTGGTGCAGGTTCGCGTATTGTGGCTTATTGAGCGTCAGCTGGTAAAGCTCCACCACCGGTTGAACCTGGTATATGTAAGAATGATCAAAATAAACACCAAAATTTCCAACGCTGTTTAAATATTTGTCGCCGGAATAATAAGCAGTATTAGTAGAGGCGACATGCTGTATAAAGCCGGCTATCTCACCCCATTCGGTTTGCCAGTTCTCCGCTCCAAAATCTGTACTGCCTGTGTACATCAGTTGCGTTGTAGTCAGTAAAAAATTAGGGTCATAATTACTGGCTGTGGTTGCATCAGGGTTGATATTTGTTTTTAATAGTTCCTTTTTACAGGAAGCGAAAGCAATGATCACAAATGCACCCGCCATTAAATATATCGTTCTTGATTTCATACGAATAAGTGTTAGTACGTTTACACGTATTTTGTTTACAATTTTATATTCAGGTTAAAGCCAAATGTTCTTGAATAAGGAACTGCAGCCGACTCAAGCCCTTGTGAGTAAATAGATGCTGAGTAGTTGGACTCAGGATCAATGTTCGGCGTGTGTTTTATGATGGTAAGCACGTTCCTGACAACAAAGCTTAACCTTAAGCCGTGAATTTTATTATTAAACATTTTGGTAGGGAAATCATACCCGAAAATAATTTGCCTGAATTTAAGGAAGCTGGCGTCATATACAAACAATCCCTGGTCAGCATTGGCCCAGTTGCCATAATAGGTTGCAGGGTAATCAGCTTCTGTTCCGAACATTTGACCCCTGCCCGGCAGCGTTAGTTTTGAAAGCCCCTGTACGTAAGAAACAAAATTTGTATTGGAGAATAATTTGCCTCCAAATTTCCCATCGATCAGAACAGATAAATTAAAGTGGCCATACCGGAATGTGTTTGTAATGCCAAGCGTCCAGGGATCTATTGCCGAACCATAATCCTTGGGAACTGAACTTGAAGGATCGGGAGCTGCCGTTACGGGATTTATCAGGATATTGCCCTTATCATCAAGCGCCGGAGATTCTGCTATGATCTGCTGGGCCGACTTACCCACAATTTGCTGTATGTACGCAATTGAACCCCAGTCAGGTGTTGCAGATCCAAGCGTTATTTGCTGCTGGCCGCCCAGGGATAACACTTTGCTTGAATTATATGTGCCATTAAAGTCAACATCCCAGCTAAAATTCCGGGTTTTAAATGGCGTGCCTCCAATTTCCAGTTCAATGCCATTATCCCGCAGGGTGCCTACGTTAAGCAGCGCTGAATTGTATCCCGAAGTATAATCAATAGTGACGGGCACGATATCATCAATAACTTTTTTCTGGTAAACTGCAAGATCAAACCTCAGCCTGTTTTTGAAGAAGTCCATTTCCGTTCCTATTTCAAATTCTTGTCTTTGAGAAGGCCTTAATGCGCTGTTCGGAACGGTGGAGCCGCCTGCAGAGCCAATGGGATATGTGCCGCTGGGAACAATTAAGGTACCCTGTATTCCATAAGTTTGTAAGGTTTGGTAAGGCTGGTCGGCCGCACCACCAACACTGGCATAACTAAGTCTTAATTTTCCAAGGTCCATCGCCGGTATATGTAATAATTCGGAAAAGACGAATGAACCGCTGACCGATGGATACAAATAATTTATTTTTCCCGGCGCCAGCGTCGAATACCAGTCATTGCGCCCGGTTACTGTCAGGTACAGATAGTTTTTGTAGGCCAGATCGGCACTTGCGTAAATCGATTGAAATTCTTCATTGTTAAGCGAATAACCTTCCTGAAGTGTTTCCAGGTTTCCTATATTATATAAAAAAGCCGTGGCGAAGGTTTGCCCTGAAGCGGTAACAAATTCCTGGATCGATTTCCGGTAGTTTGCCCCTATTAGTCCAGTGAGTGTAAAGTCTTTTGAGAACCTAAACTTTTTACCAGCTGTCGCGTCAATATTCAACTCGGTTTGCTTTACATTCTGTTCATACATGTCACCTCCAAGTTCATAACCTGTGCCCGTTGGTGTGATGTTGGTATTCCGGTCGTTCGTATAATCATCAGCCACCTGGGCTCCAATAAAAAATCCATTATCGAAAGTATATTTCAAATTCGCCGAGCCTATAAAACGGTTCCGGTGAATAGCACCCTGGAATTTATAAGCAGCGAAATAGGGGTTGGTCGTATATACGTCAGAAAATGGGTTTAGCTCATAGCCATTTGCCATGGTTCCGTCATGCCTGGGACCTCCTAAAGTGGTAATGTTTATATTGGGTGGCACAAACATGGGTCCCCAGTTTAAATTTCCTACAGCATCAGCAACATTTGGTGCATTCTTGGTATCTTCTGAAACATATTCTGATGAAAGATCCAACGTCAGATGTTTATCTAATTTCAGATTTGTGGTTTGCGTAAAAGTAAACCGTTGAAGACCTGCGTTGGGAACATAGCTATTGTTGTTAAGATAGCTTACAGAAAACCTCGTTGCCCCGTTATCGCCATAACCTTTGCTGAATGAAACCGTATTGGTAGCCACACCGCCATTTTTGTAAAAACGACCAAGGTTGCCTTTTGCAGCTTCAGAATAAGGTCTTGAAACACCATCAAACTGAGGCGTCAGCGACCCGTCAAGTTTTGCGCCCCAGCTGGATTCCATGGATCCCAGTGCATCTGCTCCGCTGATCGGTTTGGCCCCGTTATTCCCTTGCCCGTATTGCGTTTGAAAATCAGTATTGTCAATTACAGCCTGTAAAACATAGTTCGAGTTTGCTTCTACGCCCAGGCCTTCGTCGCTTCTCCCTTTTTTGGTTATGATCAATATAACTCCGTTTGCCCCACGATAACCATATAATGCAGTAGCCGCTGCACCTTTCAATATAGAAATCGTTTCTATATCATCAGGGTTGATATCACCGATACCATCGCCTCCGTCTTTCCCACCATAACCCGTATTTACATCTGTTGTAGCATAATTATTATTAACTAAAGGGATACCATTCACCACATAAAGCGGCTGGTTGTTGCCGGTCATAGAAGTGATACCACGAATAACCACGTTCGTTGCACCGTTTGGTCCGGTAGCGACTCCACTTACATTAACGCCGGCTACTTTCCCCTCAAGACCATTAACAAAACTGTTTTCGCGGGCCTCAGTAAGGGTAGATCCTTTTACTTCCGATACAGAATATCCAACTGCGCGCCTTTCCCGCGTGATGCCCAATGCAGTAACAACCACATCATTCAACTGCTCGGAAGAAGGCTGCAATCCAACATTGATCACCGTCTGGGAGCCTACTAGGATTTCTGTGGTTTTATAACCGATATGAGAAAAAATCAAGGTGGATTCGGGACCTGCAGAAACAGAATAATTCCCGTTTGCATCCGTGAACATGCCGGTTGTTTTTCCTTTAACGGCTACACTAACGCCTGTCAGCGGCTTATTTAACTGCTCGTCTGTAACCTTACCTTTTATTACAGTCTCCGCAGCCGGAGTTTGCGCAACAGCAAAATTGCTCCATAATAAGATAATACATGTTTTAAGGAAAACATCTTTCAAAACACCGGTACATTTTGTCAGGTAAATGTTTTGTTTCATAATTAGTATTATTTATGGTATGAGTTGTGTCCATTTGGGAGAACGGTCAGGTCTCACAGTTAATAGATATGTTTTGGTTAAGAACCGAAGTATCAGATCACTATAGAGGTTTTGATCCAATGGCATGACAAACCTAGTGAAAAAAATTCATGGGGAAAGCCATTGCTTTCTTCTTGTCAAAAATCAATTATGGCAATCACGAGGAATTCAAAAAGATTATTCAAAGCTCATGCTCCCCGAACGAAAGATCAGACGCTCTCGCGCCTGCGCGTAAGCCTGCGAGCACGCGCAGCGGCTATTGGGATAACTATCGCCATGAGCAGCCAGGATATCAGGGGGACAACAAGGAAAACAAAAGCGGGCTTCGTCCCTGGCGGACTTAAGGCCCCGCTGTAAATAATCAATGCACCAATCGCGAGAATCAACATCAGGACATAAATCGCCTTACGGGTGTGAACGAACCATTGTTTGGAAAGGACACTCGCCACTAGCAGGGCCGCGAATGGAGAGAGCACCCAGACCACAAAAAGCATTACCAGGAAAACAGAATGATTATTACGACCTGTATACAGCACCAAACCAAGTGAACCCGCAGCTCCGGTAATCATTACTATGAGAGCTGTTTTGCGCAGGAGGTTATGATAACGCGTTTGTTTCACCGTTGTTTATTTTCCTATGTCAAAGTTAATAAAGATGTCGTGTTAACTTCATCCTCCTCAGGGTGCCTAAAATACTTCCCCTAAATTACCAAATAGCCCATGGGAGCCATTTGTTCCGATACCATAATCAAGACAGGCATTCGTATTGGAGAATTTATTAAATCTTATACGCAATCCCATGCCGAAACCCGGATAAATTACTTCAAATTTATTGCTGCTGAATTCTGAAACGGATGCAGCGTTGCAAAAAATAACAGCGCCTATCAGGCCATTGCGCGTGATCCCAAACCGGAATTCGGCCTCCAGATCAACCAGCCTTTTTCCAATAAACCTGTCTTGCTCATAGCCCCTGCCAGTATTATTGTATGTATCCGTTCCGGTACCCGGCAAGTCAAGGTAGGGCGGGTTGCCGCTTAATGTAATAACGCTGTAAAACCAGAATGCCAGTACGTTCAGATTAGGTAATGATATATATTTTCTCAGATCTATGAAAACTGAATTCCAGTTGCTGCTGCTTCCAAGAATTGTACTGTTTTGCAGGAATTCCAGGTTACCATAGAAACTTCCTCCTACCGGATTAAGTGAATTTTTCCTGGAATCATACAGGATATTCAGACCAATGCCGGAAGACACGGATGTTTTGCTGAATCCATATTTGTCGAAGTCGGTAATCTCTCCGGCGGGCACATCCAATTCTTTTATTCCCCAGTGATAGTCGAGTTGATGACCAATCCCAGCATAAAATGTTTTTCCGATTTCCTTTAATAAAAATTCATAAAAGCGCAGATATTCATATTCAACAACAAATTTGTCTGCTGGGGTGGTTAAACCACCAATCCCATGACTATCCTGCGGATAACTAAGAAAGCGCCAGTCATTCTGGAAATTATATTTATTACCGCGTGTCCAGATGGAAGACTGTATGGGAAGCAAAAACTGTTTTTTTTCCGTATATTTTGTTTCGAGCTGGATGGAAGAAGTATTCGTTGGTACACTTATACTCGTTATAAAAGCTCCCTCGCCAACGATACCTCCGGTCAAACCGGTTGCAAGCGTATATTCAATAATGGGGGCAGCCGAAACGTGAAATTTAATTTTTAGGCTCTCTGTGACCCCGGGTCTTTTGTCCGGATCTTTATGCATGATAATCAGCCCGATGTCAATAACATCCCTTTGATTTTCGTAGTATAGTCTTTGTTTTTCCAAGGATGAACCGACGCTATCTGTGGGCGTTGCAATTTTAATTTGTGCAGTTACCAGGTAACTGCTGCAGCAGCCCATGAGCAGGATATTTATGAAGAAAATCAATTTGCAAACGGTCATCTCAAATTACCTTTGTATTCAGACATCCCGGTAATTGAGCTGTCTGAAATTGGGGCAGAAATGAATTTTGGGGGAACAAACAATTCGCAAAGCTACTTATCATTGAATTGTCAAAGCTGTCATTAATGAGTCATTAACGCGGCAACAACCGGAAAGGCTTCAATTAAGCAAAACAAGGATGGAAGGTTAGTATAAAAAAACAACGATATGACTGCAAAAAAGAATGCTTCACCGGATAACTTTCTCTCATTGTTAGGAACTCCCGCAAGGAGAGCACTGGAGAATAACGGGATTGAAACTATTGATTTATTGGCTATGTTCAGTGAAAAGGAAATTCTAAAATTTCATGGTATTGGGAAAAGCTCAATTCCTATTCTCAAGAGAGAATTAGCAAAAAGCGGACTTGCATTTAAGGAATAAACAACCGACTTAACAAGAAGGTGGCCTCCTGTGCCACCAGTTTGCTAGTGTAGATCCCGTAATATTCATGGTTGGTCCAAATACTGCCGGCGCAAGACCGACAGTGCCTAATTTACCCATCGTTAAAGCAAGACCGGATGCCAAACCTCCGTTTTGCATTCCTACCTCCAGTGAAATCGTCCTGCAATCTTTTTCACTTAATTTGAATAATCGGGCTGACCAATAACCCAGCGTATAGCCTGCTACATTTTGAATGAAAGTAACAAGGATCAATTTCAAACCAACCTGAAGAAGACTTTCCCTGCCCGTTGCTGTTATAACCAAGATTATCAACGCGATTCCTCCCATGGAGATTATGGGCATAGCCTTATCAATAAAAGAAAAACGGCCGCGAACGAAATAATGGAAAATTAAACCCGCAATAATAGGGAGTATTACAATCCTTACGATATCCCATACCATCGGCCAAAAATGGATTTCAATAAATTCTCCACCAAGCAGGCGCATGAGCATGGGCGTTAAAAGTGGGGCGAGCAAGGTCGAGACGGTTGTAACGGAGATGGATAGTGCTAAATTCGCCCTGGCCAGAAATGACATTACATTAGACGCAAGACCGCTGGGGCAGCATCCTACAAGAATTATACCTGCAGCAATTTCTTTTGGAAATCTAAATACACTGGCAAGCGTGAATCCCAGTGCCGGCATGATTGTATAATGACAGAGAATACCAATCAGAATACCTTTTGGTTCTTTGAGTACATTCCGGAATTCTTTTACACTCAATTCCGTACCCATGCCAAACATTATAATTTGTAATAAAGGCAGAATGAGGCTGGACAATTTCAAACTTCCTACTTTTTGAAAATACCCTGGGTAGTACATGGCAAGACTAACTGCCGCAAAAATTATCAGCGTGTATGAAAATCCCTTCAACAATGCGGAATTACGAAAGGCTAATGCCAGGGAAATAAAAAACCCAGTCAATAGCCACCCTTCAAATGAGAAATTTCCCGCTGAGGATAAATAAATGTAGCCGATAAAAAACAGGAGGGCGGCAAAATAGAGATAAGAAAATTTGAGACCCTTGGTCATTACCTGAAGGTTTTGAGATTAAAGAATTTTTGCTGAATGCAGTAATATGAAATAACATTTTACGGAAGAGCAAAAGCTATATAAGAAGCTCCGGATTTTAATTCTCTCCCTCCACCCGCAGCTATCACGATATATTGTTTACCATTTACCTCATAAGTAACAGGTGTCGCAAAACCAGCGGCCGGGAGTGGAAATTCCCACACAACTTTTCCTGTTTTATTATTAAACGCCCGGATTTTTTCGTCCCTGGTTGCAGCTATAAATACAAGTCCCCCGTCCGTTACGATCGGTCCTCCATAATTTTCCGTGCCGGTATTTTTCTGTCCCTTGGCCGCCAGTTCCGGATACTCTCCCAGCGAAACTTTCCATACATACTCGCCA
>PLEB01000296.1 GCA_003136915.1 Chitinophagaceae bacterium | reverse complement strand
TCCGCGAGCAGCGGATTTCCAGGAAATTTTACTTTCAGGTTTTTTAAGGCCGTAGCCAACTGCTCAGGAGAAAAACTCCGGGAGGCCCAGCTTAGGGAAAGAAATGCAAGGGTGGCATTATTAGTCGACTGCATAAAATTTTTCAGATAATCATTCAATTGACTGATTGATTTGTCTTTTTCTGCATTTGCCGACAGGAGCAGGCTGTCTCCAGCATTCGCTTTCTTTAGGCTGTCAAGCCTGTTAAAGGACCTTTCAATTTCATTATTCTTTCTTCCTACATTGTCAAGTAATTCCTCCAGTTGTTTGGATGCATCCGAACCGGTGACCGTATAAAAATCACTTTTCTTAGAGAGGTCAGCCTGGATGCTGATTTCCTGCACATCATTGATCAGCGGAAGAGCCAGTGCATTTTGCCCAAAGACCAGTTCATAAATACCCTCTTTTGCTTCCCTGCCGGTAAGCTCAATGTTCCCGGCACTGGCGCTAAGCTTTGCTGAATCCACAATCACCGGGGCCTGATCCTTCCCATATACAATTTCTTCCAGGTAAACCCAAACGGCACCGGTTCCAGGAAATCCCGGATTTGCCTCTGCCAGTTTGTTGGCGTTCGTATACGAAAGTTTTACTTCAAACTGGTTTTTGGGCGCTTGCTTGCAGGCAAAAAGCAATAATGCCGCGAAGATTAAATGAGGTACGATATAATTATTCTCCATAAAACTAAATTTGATGTGTTTACTTCTCCAGCGTCTCTATGAGCAGCTGATTCGTGAGTTTCGGATCTGCCTTCCCTTTGGATATTTTTTTTACTTCTCCTACAAATAAACCCAGTAATCCCTTCTTCCCTTTTTTGTATTCTGCTACTTTCTCCGGCATGCTTTCCAATGCCTGAACCACCCATTGGTGGACCAAATCTTCATCTGCCGTTTGCAGCAGATTCAACCGTACAGCCAACTCCAACGGGTCACTCGCAGCTCCCCGGGCAAGTTCGGGAAAGATTCTGGATGAAGCAATTGAAAAGTTGATTTTACCTTTTTCTACAAGCAGGATCAATGAGGCCATCACAGTTGCGTGAACTGGAAACTCACGGATCGAAAGATTATTTCCATTGAGAAAGGATTTCACCGGACCCAGGATCCAGTTTGCAGAAGCTTTAAATGAACCGGTCTCTTTGATCAGTAATTCAAAGTAGGCAGCTGTTTCTTTATCATCCGTGATCACTTCCGCATCATAAATTGGCAAATGATATTCACGGGTATACCTCTCAATAAGCTCTTCTGGCAAAGCCGGAAGGTCTTCCTCTATGATTTTCAGAAATTCATCTGTCACCTGAAAAGGGGGAAGATCGGGATCAGGAAAATAGCGATAGTCATTTGCCTCCTCTTTAGTTCTCATGGAAAAAGTAGTTCCGTTCGATGCATCAAAACTTCTTGTCTGCTGCAGAATGGCTTCTCCTTTTTCAATCGTCTCTACCATCCGGAGAGCTTCATACTCGATAGCACGTTTCACGTTCCGTATGGAATTAAGATTCTTAACCTCCACTTTGGTGCCGAGTGCATTTTCTCCTTTTTTTCGGACCGATATGTTGGCATCACAACGCATGCTGCCTTCTTCCATATTTCCATCACAGATATCCAGATACCGGAGAATACGTCTTAGGTTGGTCAGGTATGCAGCTGCTTCTTCTCCGCTGCTTAAGCAGGGTTCAGTCACAATTTCAATCAGGGGTACACCTGCGCGGTTAAAATCCAGGCAGGTAAATTCCGGATCCCTGTCATGAATGCTTTTGCCTGCATCCTCTTCCAGGTGAATCCGGTTGAGAAGGATTTTTTTATCTCCTGAAGCAGTACTGATCCTGATATACCCGCCTTTGCTAACCGGCACACTGTGCTGCGATATCTGGTATCCTTTGGGAAGATCCGGATAAAAATAATTTTTCCTTGCGAAGTAGTTGTGGCGTTCAATAGCAGAATGGCAGGCTAACCCCATTTTAATGGCATATGCCACCGCTTTTTTGTTAAGCACAGGCAGGGTGCCGGGATATCCCAGAGTAACCGGACTGATATGCGTGTTGGGCTCGGCGCCAAACCGGTTGCTGTCCCCGGAAAAAAGCTTGGTATCCGTCAGCAACTGCGCATGGACCTCCAGGCCTACTACAGTTTCATATTTTTCATGATCACCCATCTCGGTTTACTGCTCAACTTTCTTTACACAAAGCAAAAGCGCAAAGATCGTTGTCCTGTTCTTTGCGCTTTGCTTGAACCAGTTGATTCCTGGTACGAAGGTAAAAAAAGAGAGCAATTTTTCCTCAAAATCCTTTACCTGAATGGGCAGGAAACGTCTGCCAGACCGGAATCAGAGTTCAGCAGTTTTTAGTTTCCGGGGAATTTTGATTTCTAATTCTTCCGGTTTGCCGTTGCGGAGAATTTTTATTTTCACAGACATCTTGTCCCTGGATTCCTGTACCTCGTCTACCAGTTCATTCGCATTGTTAACTTCAGTACCATTGACGCTGGTGATCACGTCTCCTGTTTTCAGTCCGGCCTTTTCTGCTGCTGATCCTTCTGTTACGCCTAACACGTTCACTCCTTTTCCTTCTTCTGAATCCTGCGCCCTGATGCCGATCTTCGGCGGCATGGACAATGGCTTTACAAAATCCGGTCCAAAATGCAGATTTTCCATATCCGGCATATTATATTCGTATTTATAATTAAATGCTTTAGGTTCCATCTTCGATTTATCGAGCACAGCCGAAGCAGTTTGTTCCTTCCCTTCTCTTTTAAAAGTTATTTTAATTTTTTCTCCGGGTTTAAACTGATGTACTGTTTCATAGAGATTATCGGGGCTTTCGATATTATTATCATTGATTTTAATAATAACATCTCCCTTTTTCAGGCCGGCTTTTTCAGCGGGACTTTCCTTTGTTACTTCCAGTACCGTAGCTCCGCCGGTTTCTGCTTTGCGTGATGAAACGCCAAGGAACGCAGCATTCATTTTATGCTTGTATTCCTTCATATGCGTATCATTCAACATTAAATTCCGATCCATTTCCCCGCGAAGCTCGTCCCGGTCCCAGCCGTTTGCACGAAACGGGGAACTCATTATGCCGACCATGGGCCCATCCTCATCCATATTTCTCTTTTCAATTTCAAGGTTCTCATCCACAAATTTATCGAGCGGCTGGCCGTTAATAAAGAATTTCCCGTTCCGGATTTCTAAAGTCACTTTACTATCCTTGTCACCTTTCTGGCGTATGATGATCTCTGACTGATTCCCAAGTGTATCCGACTCCATGCTGGAAACTTCCGGGGCCGTTGGCGGTTCGGGTGCCTTATCTCTGTTGTCCTGGGCAATGCCCCTGAAGGCAAATGCTAAACAAATAGCTGTTATACCCGCTATTTTGTACATGATTTGTTTCATCGTCAATGATTTTTAAATATTAAACTACGTTAAATTTCGTATTTCAAATATAGGAAATATTCTGAAATACGAAAATATTCGGATTGTTATACTTTCTCTTGATTTAGCAGTTCATTAATTTCCACGGAACGCGCCTACAGTCGGCTTTTCACCTGTTCCAACACATCGGGAAGCCGGCTTGAATCCTGTCCCCCGGCCGTCGCCAGGGATTTTTGTCCCCCGCCGCCGCCTGAAATCAAAGGAGCTACCTGCTCTTTGATTATTTTCGAAGCATCCAGGTTTTTGGATGAAAGCAAGGCTTCACCCAGGGCGACAGCAACGAAGGCCTTTCCTTCCTGAACAGTAGCAAGAACGAGCAGTAGATTGGGTATTTCCTGTCGCAGATCCATTGCGAGTTTTCTAATCCCCTCCGGCGAAACGCTATCCAGTACCGAGCCGATAAATGAAGCACCTTTATAAGAGATAGCCAGACCACGCAGTTCTTTTTTTATCTGGCTGAGCTGGGCAGCTTCGAGAGATTCCATACGTTTCCGGATAAGCGTGTTTTCGGAAGAAAGATCCTGAATGCTTTTGCTGAGGTCCTTAGGGTTTTTTAAAAGCTCTTTAACCGAACGCAGGATTGATAACTGGTCATCCAAATAGTGTTCCGCAGCAATTCCAGCTACGGCTTCGATCCGGCGCACGCCGGCAGCTACCGCTGATTCGGACTCAATTTTGAAGAACCCTAAATCGCCGGTCCGGGCAACATGGGTGCCTCCGCATAATTCTATGGAATAT
>PLEB01000417.1 GCA_003136915.1 Chitinophagaceae bacterium | reverse complement strand
CGAGTGGCCTCGAAATGTTTGAAAATTTCATAGGGTCAGATAACAGCGATGATGTTTGGTTTCTCATACGAAATAATATTATAAGAGTTATATAAAATTTCCGATATAAAACTACATGATAGTAGTATAAATTCAAAAGTAAATATACGTTAGTGCTAGTCGTATAATTTGGTTAATAATAGTCGTATACCTCCGTGCATTTAGCGGAAATTACGGCCTCTTAAATTGAGAAGATGTACTCAGATCTATTTAATAATTAATATATAGCTTGCACCCGGTTTTTCATAGGATATTGGATTTAAATTCGGGCTGGATTTCTATCCGGTCCTTTTTTTTTCTTCAGAATTGGGTATAATATACCCTAGCGAATACTTGCACTTCTATCTATTAGTCTATATTTTGTGGTATACCCTTTTAACCTTATGAAAACAACCAAGGTTTTCCTATCAGGTGCTTTTTTCTTTGCAATTATTTTTTTTCTTTGCCTTTCCTGCCAAAAGAATGTGCAAAATCCCGCACCGGGTGATGTTCCTCTATTACCGGATTCTACAGCGGCCCTGCAGACAAAACAAAATACGTCCGGCTACACTCCGCTTCCCCAAAATTATTCCATGAACTGCCCCGGAAGTCCTTCTTATGGAGATAGTATAATATATCCATCCGGTAGTTATAAATCTCCTGACTATATGATTTCACCTGTAAATAATCCGGCGCCAGGAAGATATTTTTCATGGCCTGTAGGTCTTGTCATTAATGATTCGACGGGAACCATAGACGTGACCAAGAGTGAAACCGGTCTCCGTTATTTTATAGGATATGTAAAGAAAGGATCGCAGGATACGTGCCTGAATACCCTGATCATTGCAGGCGCTGGGTACGTGGATAGTATTTACTCCCAGTCCAAACAAGGGAGAAATACAGTTCAACCTTATTTCAATGCAAATAGTGGTATCAATAATATATGTGGGTTTGGAGAGAACGGCCATTGCCTTTGGGATCTTAGCAACAATGCGACCATGCAAAAGATTCAGTTGGATAGAAATACCGGTATTATCGACCTTGATCAAACACTTCAGAATGGAGCATTTGGAAATACGCCCGTTAACGGAACTACCCTGAATGCGGTCATTTACTATGTGCTTGACGCCCATAATCCGGCACTTCAGTCCCTGCAGATTCAACTCATGTATTATGATCGTGTTTCTTCTGTACCAGTAGCTCTTCAGGCGAAAATTGAAAACCGAAGTGCAAGTGCAAACGGGAACCAGATTTTCGACAGCGGCGGCCCTTCTGCTCCAAGGCCTCCAATAATCATCATTACGAGAGCACCATAACAAAGGAATCGCACTTTCAACCCCCGGCGGCATACAGAGGAATGGTTAAGAATGTCTGTTAATAATTTTTCTTCTTATTCAAATCTTGGTATTTTTACCGGCAACCAATCAGGGCTAGCCGGCAAGAACAACGCGGAAGCGACACGCTAACGGCTTTTATTTCTCAACTATAACTTTGATGGCGAAGCCAGTCAGTATTCTATTGGCCGATGACGATCCGGAGGATCAGGCTATTCTGAAAGAGTATCTACTGGAGGAAAATCCCAGCCTTTCCATCCATTGTGTTCGCAATGGTAAAGAAGCCGTTTCCTGGCTGAACGCCCGCCCTTCCGAAGAGATTCCTTCCCTGATCATCCTGGATTATAAAATGCCGCTTTTGAATGGAGTCGAAACACTCATGCGAATTAAAGAGACCGAGCGGTTTGCGGGCATTCCAAAGGTAGTCTGGAGTACCTCCGATCAGGCAGAGCATAGAAAGCAATGCATCGAGACTGGCGCGGAACACTATTTTCTAAAACCCGTCAATTCGGATGACCTCGCGAAAATGGCCAGGCAAATGCTTGAAATCCTTTTTAACCGGAAGGCAAATAAACAGTAAAGACAGAGTCTTCCCCGAATCGAATAGCTCCGATCGTTTGGAGGTCTCTATAATTCGTTTCGATTGGATTTGAGTTTTCCTTTCTCCCTAAACCCCAATACAAACAGCACCGTAACCACGGCAGCGAATAGCAGTGGAATGATCCAGAATTTCTGCCATTGATGAAGCGAACTGCCCTTGCGCATGATACTATTGAAGATCCAGCCGGCAGCGAGAGTTCCCAATCCCTGCCCCACCCCATAGGAAACCAGCACGAAAAGACCCTGTGCCTGTGCGCGGATTGTAGGCGTAGCTTTTTTATCGATATAGATCTGGCCGGCAACATACACAAAATCATAACAACAGCCGTGCAGCAATATACCAGCCATGATCATCCAGGTAATGGCATCGGGCGCAGCCAAAGCAAATAATGCGTAGCGGCAAACCCAGGCCAGCATGCCCGTAAGCAATACCCATTTCAGCCCGAATCGGGCTAAGAACCAGGGTAGCGCCAGTAAAAAAATGATCTCTGACATTTGCCCGAAAGTCATTTTGAATGCGGGGTTGGCAATATTTGCCGTTTGCAGGAAAACCGGTACATAAGAGAAATAAGCAGCAAAAGGCACACTGATAAACAGCAGGCTGATGATGAAAATGACAAAGGGTTTTGATTTCAGTTTGGCAAAGGCATCTGCACCAATCACATCCCGGAAAGACATTTTTTTGCCAGCACCTGCAGGGGGAATATGCGGCAACGTAAAACTATACAT
>PLEB01000112.1:155-11658 GCA_003136915.1 Chitinophagaceae bacterium | reverse complement strand
CTGCATCCTTGAGGCACCATTGGGAACACATTATTTTCTTTGCCAACCATTACCTCAAGAAGATAAGCGCCCTTGTGCTGCAACATATTTGCAAGATCCTGTTTCAATTTGGCCCGGTCAGATACACGTTGCGATGCAATATGATAGGCGTTTGCCAACTGCACAAAATCCGGACTTTCGATATTCACGAAAGAATATCTTTTATCATTGAATAATTGCTGCCATTGCCGCACCATGCCCAGGAATTCATTGTTCAAAATAATAATTTTTACATCCAGTTTACTTTGCATGATCGTGCCGAGTTCCTGCAGGGTCATCTGGAATCCGCCATCCCCGATAATGGCAATAACTGTTCTTTGGGGCGCACCGAATTTGGCGCCGATGGCTGCGGGTAAGGCAAAGCCCATCGTACCGAGCCCTCCGGAGGTGATATTGCTTTTCGACTGATTGAATTTTGAATACCGGCAGGCAACCATCTGATGCTGACCCACATCCGTTACGATGATAGCATTTCCTCCTGTGAGTTCATTTAATGCATCAATCACTTCGCCCATGGATAATATTTCGGTGTCCGGATGCAGTTCAGGATAGATGCATATTTCATTTTCCTGTTTTTGCAGGTCTCTGAATTTCTGCATCCACTCAGTATGATTTTTTTGCTGGATTAAGGTGGTGAGAAGCGGAAGCGTTTCTTTACAATCTCCCCAAACGGGAACCGTGGTTTTTACATTCTTGTCTATCTCCGCCGGGTCAATGTCCAGGTGAATGACTTTTGCCTGTTTTGCATATTTGTCAAGCCTGCCGGTGACGCGGTCGTCAAAGCGCATACCCACGGCAATCAGGACGTCGCATTCATTTGTCAGCACGTTGGGACCATAGTTTCCGTGCATGCCGAGCATACCTACCGCCATTGGATGATCCGTAGGGATGGCGCTCATGCCCAGGATGGTCCAGGCAGCCGGGATTCCGGATTTCTCCAGGAACTGGGCAAATTCTTTTTCTGCGCGTCCTAGAATAACACCCTGTCCGAAAATCACAAAAGGCTTTTTTGCTTCGTTAATTAATTTTGCCGCTTCCTCCACATATTTTTTTCTGACAATCGGTTTGGGCCGATAGCTTCTTATATGTTCGCAGGGCTGATAATTCTCAAAATCGACCATCTGCAGTTGTGCATTCTTGGTGATGTCAATCAGCACAGGTCCGGGTCTACCGCTGGAAGCGATATAAAATGCCTTGGCCAGCACGGCAGGAATTTCGGTAGCGTCGGTGATCTGGTAATTCCATTTGGTTACCGGCGTAGTGATATTGATCACATCTGTTTCCTGGAAGGCATCAGTTCCGAGTAAATGAGCATAGACCTGCCCGGTTATGCAGAGCACAGGAGTGCTGTCGATCATAGCATCAGCGAGCCCTGTTACCAGATTGGTAGCCCCGGGGCCGCTGGTAGCAAACACAATCCCCGTTTTGCCGGAGGTCCTGGCATAACCCTGGGCTGCATGAATTGCTCCCTGCTCATGGCGAACGAGGATATGCTTTAGCTTATCCTGGTAATCGTACAGGGCATCATAAATCGGCATGATAGCGCCACCGGGATATCCAAAAATGGTTTCCACATTTTCTGCCAGAAATATTTCCAGTAGTGTAGCCGACCCGGATAATTTCTGTGCAGGCTTTTTTGTCGTCGCCATCTTGTCTTTTTTTACTGTAAGCGCTTCCATCCTGATTTATTTATCGGTATTAAAAATAATCTCATCCGTCACACAACCTTCCGCTGCATTCTTCACACTTCTGGCATATTTAAAAAGAACGCCTTTGGTTACCTTGAGTGCAGGCTGCTTCCATTTTTTTCTTCTCTCATTTATGATATCATCCTTCACTTTTAATGTAAGCGTGTTTTTGCTGGCATCGATCTCAATGATATCATCGTCTTCCACCAGGGCAATCAGGCCGCCATCAAACGCTTCCGGTGTAATATGTCCCACTACAAATCCATGCGTTCCTCCGCTGAACCTCGCGTCTGTGATCAGGGCGACGGTTTTACCAAGACCGGCGCCAATGATAGCGCCCGTAGGCTTCAGCATTTCGGGCATGCCGGGAGCGCCTCTGGGTCCGATATTCCGGATGACGACCACGTCACCGCTATGCACTTTCCCTGTTTGTATGCCTTTGATTAGATCGTGTTCTCCATCGAATACCCGGGCAGTTCCTTCAAAGCGATCTCCTTCTTTGCCGGTTATTTTTGCAACACTTCCTCCTTCAGCGAGATTGCCATACAATATTTGCAGGTGACCAGTCGCCTTTATAGGTTTATCCAGGGGCATTATTATTTTTTGAAGATCAAAATCGAGATCTGGCGCCTCTGCCAGGTTTTCTGCAACGGTTTTACCCGTAACGGTTAAACATTCGCCGTGCAATAATCCATGCTTCAAAAGATATTTCATCACAGCGGGCACTCCGCCATACTGATGAAGGTCTTCCATCAGGTATTTACCACTGGGTTTGAAATCCGCCAGCACCGGAACCTTGTTGCTGATTGCCTGAAAATCATCCTGGGTCAGCGGAACGTCCACACTTCTTGCCATGGCAATCAAATGCAGTACGGCATTGGTGGATCCTCCCAGCACCATCACTATGGTTATTGCGTTTTCAAATGCTTTACGCGTCATGATATCTCTGGGCTTGATATCTTTCTCCAGTAATATTTTGATGGCCGCACCGATGGCTTCGCATTCCTTTTGTTTGTCATCGCTGAGGGCTGGATTCGAGGAGGAATAAGGCAAGGTCATTCCAATGGCTTCTATTGCACAAGCCATGGTATTAGCCGTATACATGCCACCGCAGGCGCCGGCTCCCGGACAACTATTCCTCACAATGCCCTTAAAATCAGCTTCGCTCAGGTTGCCTGCAATTTTTTGTCCCAATGCCTCAAAACTGGAAACGATGTTTAGATCTTCGCCTTTGTAATGACCCGGTGCGATGGTTCCGCCATACAACATAATGCCCGGCCGGTTCAATCTTCCCATAGCCATCAGGGATCCCGGCATGTTTTTATCGCATCCCGGAATGCTGACAATGGCGTCATAGTATTGGGCACTTGCATTGGTTTCGATGCTATCGGCAATGATATCCCGGCTTACCATGGAATAGCGCATACCGTCCGTACCCATGCTCATCCCATCACTCACTCCAATGGTATGAAAAATTAATCCGAGCAGTCCTGTTTTATTAATGCTTTCTTTAACTGATCTGGCAAGATCATTCAGATGCATGTTGCAGGGGTTACCCTCCCAGCCCATACTCACAATGCCCACCTGCGCCTTATTAAAATCCGCTTCGGAAAAGCCAATAGCATAGTACATAGCCTGTGCACCTGGCTGCGTCTCATCCTGTGTGAGTACCTTAGAATATTTGTTGAGTTCCGCCATATAGATAAAAAAGAAACCCGCCTTTTCGGAGGCGGGTCGTGTATGATGTTTTAATTTTTCTTACTTGATCAACCCACTCCATGAAGTGCAGAAATAATAATAATAATGACCACCACCAGGCGGGCGACTATAACTTTATTATATATTCTGTTTTTCAACATGAGTGACGTTGAGTGCGAATATACGAACCGCAAATTAAAAAACAAAGAACTAAATGATTGTCGACTTCCTCAATTCGATATTTTCCTTATTGAGGTCATCTCCGGATATCT
The DNA here is from genome assembly GCA_003136915.1 of Chitinophagaceae bacterium. Taxonomy (GTDB): domain Bacteria; phylum Bacteroidota; class Bacteroidia; order Chitinophagales; family Chitinophagaceae; genus Puia. The sequence goes on along the minus strand of PLEB01000112.1, from coordinate 7,961 downwards.
TTCCTACGAGGTAATCGCTGATCAATTCCCCGATCGTGGAAGTGAAATAAAAATTCACCGGGTCAATATCCTTTGTAACAAATCCATTGTTGAGGGTCCAGGCCACAGCCTCCCTCACCAGGGACGCCTCTTTCAACATGTCAAAATGCTCCAGCATCATAGCCGCCGAAAGAATGGAACCCAACGGGTTAGCAATGTCTTTTCCTGCGGCCTGCGGATAGGAGCCATGGATTGGCTCAAACAAGGCGCTGCTATTACCAACCGAAGCAGAAGGCAGCAATCCCAGGGAACCGCTAATCACGCTGGCTTCATCGCTGAGGATATCCCCAAACATATTTTCTGTGAGCAGTACGTCAAATTGTTTAGGATTCAAAATGATTTGCATGGCTGCATTGTCCACATATAAAAAATCAACGGCTACGTCCTGATAATCTTTTGCCATTGCCTGAACTATCTTTCGCCAAAGTCTGGAGGTTTCCAGCACATTGGCCTTGTCAACCAGCGTAAGCTTTTTCCGCCTCAACTGCGCCTGTTTAAATGCAAGATGTGCTATTCGCTCAATTTCTTCGCTGGTATATGTGCATTCGTCAAATGCCCTTGTCTGTTCGGCATTGGTTTCTTTTTTGCCGAAATAAATTCCACCGGTCAATTCCCGAAAGATGATGAAATCCACCGCTTCCAGGTTTTTTGTTTTCAATGGCGACAAATGATGCAATGAAGGATAGGTGGTAATTGGGCGGATATTTGCAAATAGCTGCAGGGATTTCCTGAGTTTAAGCAGACCCTGTTCGGGTCTTACTTTGGCAGTCGGGTCATTGTCATATTTCGGGTGACCGATTGCGCCAAAGAGGATAGCGTCACTTTGCAGCGAAGCATCGATAGTTTCATCCGGCAATGGATTGCCGGTTTTGTCAATTGCAACTGCACCCATGAGGCAATAGCGATAATGAAACTCATGATGAAAGCATTCCGCAACAGCATTCAGCACTTTAACGGCCTGCCGCGTAACTTCAGGACCGATCCCATCTCCTTCAATGACAACGATGTTTTTTTTCATATGTTTGAGGTGATCCGTTTATTTTCAAATGCGGCAATCTCTTCTTTCATGCTGAGCAGGTAATCAATATCGTCATACCCATTCAGCAGACAGGTTTTCTTATAGTGATTGATTTCAAATTTTTCTGAGAGCGCCGGACCGTTCTTTTTATTCAGGGTAATGGATTGCGCAGCCAGGTCCACAGTACAGGTTGTGGATGGATCCGATTTGATCGCCTTAAAAATTTCACTTAAGAAAGTTTCGCTCACGGTTACCGGCAGCAGAAAATTATTGAGCGCATTATTTTTAAAGATATCTGCAAAAAAACTGCTTACCACCACGTCAAAGCCATAGTCCTTAATGGCCCAGGCCGCATGCTCACGTGAGGAGCCGCATCCGAAATTTTTTGCGCCAACCAGTATTCTCCCATGAAATGCCGGGTCATTCAGTACAAAGTCATTTCTTGGCGTTGATTCATCGTCGTTCTCATAACGCCAGTCCCGGAAAAGATTTTTTCCAAATCCCTCGCGGCTGGTAGCTTTTAAAAACCGCGCCGGAATGATCTGGTCCGTGTCTACGTTCTCGGCGTTTAGCGGAACGGTTGTGGAAGTTATTGTTGTGATGGCGTTCATTGTAATGTGCTAATATGTAAATATGCAAATGTGTAAATGAAATACAGTATATCAGATTGACAATTATTTATTTTTAATTTTCACTTCAGCAAATTTTCAAATTGCTCTTCACATCATCTCCCTCACATCGCTCACACTCCCCGTTATGGCTGCGGCTGCGGCGGTAAGGGGACTGGCCAGAAAAGTACGGGCATTCGGCCCCTGCCTTCCTTCGAAATTCCGGTTGCTGGTAGAGATACAATATTTACCCGCGGGAATTTTGTCTTCATTCATTCCCAAACATGCCGAGCATCCAGGCTGCCGCAATAAAAATCCTGCGTCCGCAAAAATCTTGTCGATACCTTCCGCCCTGGCTTGCTGCTCCACTTGTTTGCTGCCGGGAACTATCCATACCTGAACATCGGCGGCTTTTTGCTTTCCTTTTACAAACGCAGCAACCATTCTCAGGTCTTCAATCCGGCTATTGGTACAACTGCCGATAAAAACATAATCGACTTTTTTCCCCTTTATACCCGCGCCAGCTTCAAGGCCCATATAACGTAGGGATTTTTCAAAAGAAGATTTTTCTTTTTCTTCTATTTCGTGCATTCCCGGTATGTTGCCGGATATGCCTATGCCCATTCCCGGGTTCGTTCCATAAGTGATCATAGGTTCAATGTCTGAAGCGTCAATATACAGTTCACGGTCAAACTTTGCAGCTTCGTCTGTAAACAGGGTCTTCCAGGTTGCCAGAGCCTTGGTCCAGTCTTCGCCCCGGGGAGCAAATGGTCTCCCTTTGATATAATTAAAAGTGATTTCGTCCGGCGCAATCATTCCGCAACGGGCACCCATTTCAATGCTCATATTGCAAATGGTCATGCGTGCTTCCATGGATAACGCCCTGATCGCTGTACCGGCATATTCTACCGCAAAGCCGGTGGCGCCGCTGGCAGAGATCCTGGATATGATATAGAGAATAATATCTTTTGATAAGACGCCCTTATTCAGTTTGCCTTGCACATTGATGCGCATCAGTTTCGGCCTATGCTGCATCAGGCATTGCGTGGCAAGGGCCATTTCCACTTCACTGGTACCAATGCCGAAGGCGATTGTTCCGAATGCCCCGTGCGTGGAAGTATGGCTGTCCCCGCAAACAATGGTCATTCCCGGCTGGGTAATACCGAGTTCGGGGCCGATTACAGGAACAATCCCCTGAAACGGATGCCCGAGACCATAAAGTTCAATTCCAAATTTCGAGCAGTTCCTTTGCAGGGTATCCACCTGGATCCGGGAAAGTTCTTCTTTGATAGGGAGATGTTGGTTAAGGGTCGGCACGTTGTGATCCGCTGTAGCGACCACCTGATCCGGACGAAATACGTTCAGCCCGCGTTGTTCAAGACCCTTAAACGCCTGGGGGCTGGTTACTTCATGAATAAAATGTTTGTCAATATAAAGGATGGAAGGCCCATCGGGAATAGTTTTGATCACATGTGGATCCCAGATCTTTTCGAATAATGTTTTTGGCATTGCTTTAATTTGACGGCAGAGAATTTTCCGCCGGAATAATAATTCAAACAGTCACTCTTGCCAGCTTATGCAAATCTTCTTCACCCACTTCCTTTTTGGTATCGGCCATGCGGAGAAATTCTGGGTATAAAACATCAATTTCATTGCGCGTGAAGTCATATCCTATTTTATGCAGGCGGTGTGCCAGCGCGCTGCGGCCGCTTCTTGCAGTGAGCACAATTTTAGATCCGTCAGCGCCTACTTCGTCAGGGTTGATGATCTCATACGTGAGTGTATTTTTCAGGAACCCATCCTGATGGATCCCGGAAGAGTGAGAAAACGCGTTGGCGCCCACAATAGCTTTATTGGGTTGAACCGGCATTCGCATGATATCAGCCACCAGCCTGCTTACCGGGTTCAAACGTTGCGTTTTGATACCGGTTGAAAATCCGAGATCGGCATGCTGGCGGAGGATCATAACCACTTCTTCCAGCGCCGTGTTGCCTGCACGTTCGCCCAGGCCGTTGAGTGTACATTCAATTTGCCGGGCGCCCGCAATCACACCGGCAATGGAATTAGCGGTAGCCAGGCCGAGATCATTGTGACAATGACAGGAAATGATTGCTTTATCAATATTATCCACGTGGTTGATCAGGTAGGCTATCTTCTCCCCGTATTGGTGCGGAAGGCAATATCCGGTAGTATCCGGAATATTAACCACCGAGGCTCCGGCACGGATTACGGCTTCAATTACCCTGGCCAGGTATTCATTATCAGTGCGCCCGGCATCTTCCGCATAAAACTCCACCTCGTCCACAAAATTTCTGGCCCATTTCACCGCCTGGACGGCCCTTTCTAATATCTCTCCACGGTTGGAATTAAATTTAGATTTTATATGGTAATCTGAGGTTCCAATTCCGGTATGGATGCGGGGGCGGCGGGCGCCTTTCAGGGCATCAGCTGCTACTTCAATATCTTTTTCCACCGCACGGCTGAGCGCGCAAACGGTCGCCTGTTTTACAACTTTGGAGATTTCCGTGACGGATAGAAAATCCCCGGGACTGGATATGGGAAACCCTGCTTCGATCACATCCACGCCCAGATTTTCCAGTTCCAGGGCGAGTTCAAGCTTTTCTTTCGTGTTCAACTTGCATCCGGGCACCTGTTCACCGTCGCGCAGCGTCGTATCGAAAATATATATTTTGTCGCTTTTCATATCATTTTGGGAATGAGTGGATTCGAAGTTATTTTTGTTTATTCCGGCAGAAAAATCAAATTCAGCTTACTATTACAGGCCTGAAAAGCAGGTTCCTGGGCTGAAACCCAGTCCGGATAAGGGTTTAACCATTTTAAATTACGATGCCCAACCGGTCTTCCGATACGCTGTTTCAACTTGTTAAATCTCTGAAAAAGTCAGAGAAAAGGAATTTTAAGCTCTATGTCAAGCGAAACTCCTCTTCTGAAAACCTGAAAATCATCCAATTGTTCGATGCGCTGGACAGAATGGAGGTTTATGATGAAGTACGTTTGCTTAAGAAAAACAAGGGCCTCAGCAAGCAGCAGCTCTCCAATAGCAAGGCACACCTGTACAGACAGATCCTGTCCAGCCTGAGATTGATACGGCATGAAAATAATATCGTGATCCAGCTGCACGAACAGCTCGACCATGCAGAGATTCTGTATAACCAGGGCCTCTATCTCCAAAGCCTGAAGCTGCTTGACCGGATCAAGGAATATGCCCGTGATCTGCACCAGATCAGTTATGTGCTCCAAATTCTCTTTTTCGAACAAAAGATTGAAGCGCTTCATATTACGCGAAGCATGCAGGACCGGGCCGGCCGCCTGGCCATGGAGATGGAAACCGCGAATGAGCAACTGGTGCTTACAGCAAAACTCTCCAGCTTATCTCTCCAGCTGTATAGCTGGTATATTCAGCATGGTGTTGCCCGGAACGAAAAGGATGAAATAGCAGTAAAGGAATTTTTTGACTCCAGGCTACCCGCACAGCCCCAGGCCTACCAGACATTTTATTCCAACTTATATCTTTACCAAAGCTATAGCTGGTACGCGTTTATCGGACAGGATTTTCTTTCCTATTACCGGTATACCCGGCGATGGGTGGATCTTTTTGAAAAAGAACCTGAGATGACCCGAATAGAAACCGCTCATTTTATCAAGGGCATGCACAATTTGCTCGGCGCCCATTTTAATTTACTCAACTATCCCAAATTTGTGGAGACCCTGGACAGGTTTGAAGAATTCTTTCATTCGGAACCTGTTCAGGAAAATGACAATAACCGCATTCAGACCTTCGTATATCTCCATATCGCTAAAATCAATAAACATTTTATTGACGGCACATTTACGGAGGGCCTGCCGCTTGTTCCCTATATAGAAAAGAAGTTGAAGGAATATGAAATTTATCTCGATGGTCACCGCATTCTCATATTCTACTATAAATTCGCTTCGCTTTATTTCGGAAGTGGGGATTATGAAAAAACGATCAAATACCTGAATAAGATCATCCATTGGAAAATGGATCTACGTACGGATCTGCAATGCTATTCCCGCCTGCTGCACCTGATCGCCCACTATGAACTGGGTAATTATGATCTGCTGGAATACCTGATCAAAGCAGTTTACCGTTTCATGGCCAAAATGGAAAACCTGAGCCTTGTTGAAGAAGAAATTTTCAGGTTTCTGCGAAAATCTTTTAAACTTTCTCGCAAAGAACTAAAACCCGAATTCGGTCATTTGCTGGAGAAGCTGAAAACCTATGAGAAGAGCCGGTTCGAAACCAGGGCCTTTCTTTATCTCGACGTTATTTCCTGGCTTGAAAGTAAGATCCGTGAAGTGCCGGTACAAAAAATCATCCGGGAAAAATTTCTCGAACGGAATTCAGCTAAATCCGTTCAGAACTCCCTGACATCGGAAACCTAGCTGGACCAGCTTATTTAATTGCTATCATGTCATTAAACAAGGCAACACTTTTATTCCTGCTCTTCCTGTTGCTGATTAGTTTTTCATTATCCCTGGTACCGGGGCANNAGAAGTTCTACACACTGAAATGACCGGGGAAGAAGCGGCGTCTCATGTTAACCGGTTGGAACATGCTGATAAAAATATATTGGATTTTTACAGGATAAAGCTCCTGTACGTTTATTCGGTTGCAGGCCTCCACAAACTGGGAATATCGTTCATACTGTCTACACTGATACCCTCGCTATTTTCCTTTTTCCTGATCGGATGGATTGTTTTTTCCTGGTCAGCCAGGGTTTTTGATCCTTTACCAGCGCTGGTCTTTTCTGCTCTTTTATTATTGATAAATCCTTCAATCATACTGGCCCGTTTATCTTCCCCTGATCCATTGTCGAATCTTTTTCTATTTTTTTGTTTTTACCGTATTTATTTCGAGCGAAAATATTTGTGGACAATTCTCCTATTGCTGATTTCCCTTTTCATAAGAATGGATAATATTGTTTCCGTAGTTATTCTTTTAACCTCGATGAAATACTGGCCGGGAAAGAATTCAGCAACGCGCATTCCGGGAATGGTTTATTTAGTAAGTTTATTTCTGGCAGGAATGATTTGTTTTTGTATAAATTTTCATTTTGAGAAGAATTTCTGGTGGTTTACTCATGTTACTTACATTCAGTCATTCCATGCTTACGGGGTCCAGGTACTGATCTATTTTTTATCTGTCAGTGAAAGTTTTATCCCGGCCCTGCTCCTGCTATCCTTACTTGCCCTTTTCCAGCGTAAACTGAATATCCGGAAAAAAAGCGGCCTCCTGCTTTTGAGTGTGGGTTTGATTTTTTTTGGACGGTTTTTATTGTTCCCTTCCTACGAGGAGCGGTTTGCCACTTCTTTTTATCTGGCAGGATTCCTGATCCTCCTTGAATTACTGCTGGGAGAAAGATCATTAAAACCTGTTTCTTCTTAGTGGATCAGCAGGCGGATCCGGAAATTAGCATGTTGCTCCGGGAAGTTCTCCGATGAAGGTAAATCTTGGTCTTTTAATTCAAACCTCGTACCTTTGCCCTCCTTATGCTGGCATTTTCACTTTCATTTTAATCGTAAATTATTGGTTATCAACATATTGGCAAATTTTTGCGGATGTTGACCATTCCATTATTGCGCTACGCGTATGCATGGACCCGAGTAATTTCTAAAAACCTGACATTTAAATATGGCTATTAAAAAAGAAAATCGTCCCAAAGCCACCTTCTCAAAAATTACAATCGGACTTGCTTCTCCCGATTCCATACTTGAAAGATCTTACGGAGAGGTTTTAAAGCCTGAAACCATCAACTACCGCACATACAAACCTGAAAGAGACGGTCTGTTCTGCGAACGCATTTTTGGACCCGTAAAGGACTATGAGTGTGCCTGTGGTAAGTATAAAAGAATCCGCTACAAAGGAATTGTGTGTGATCGATGCGGTGTCGAAGTGACGGAAAAAAAGGTTCGCCGCGAGCGGATGGGCCACATCAAACTGGTTGTTCCGGTTGTACATATCTGGTATTTCAAAAGTCTTCCCAATAAAACCGGATACCTTTTGGGCATGAGCTCAAAGAAGCTGGAGAGCATTGTATATTATGAAAGGTATGTGGTTATTCAGCCGGGTATACGCGCAGATAAAAATCAAAATCT
>PLEB01000112.1:0-122 GCA_003136915.1 Chitinophagaceae bacterium | reverse complement strand
TCCCAGCAAAGAAAGGCAGACGCATTAAAACGTCTGAGTGTTGTGGAAGCGTTCCGGGATGCCAATAGTCGTATTACAAACCGTCCGGAATGGATGGTCATGCAATATATTCCGGTTATCCC
>PLEB01000130.1 GCA_003136915.1 Chitinophagaceae bacterium | reverse complement strand
TTTTGATCCGGCTACGATTCACCGCATCCGCCAGGATTATTCAGATCTCAAGGAACTATTGAGCCAGGGGGGGAATGCAGCAGAGAAGGCGGCGGGGAGTATTGTGGGGTTTCTGAGTTAATGTGCTAATGTGGTAATGTGGTAATGTGTAAATGTGAAAATGAAGAAGGCAGTAATTAGAATTTGAAACATCTTATTTCAGCAGAATCAACTGGATCGTTCATTTTCACATTTTCACATTAGCATATTTACACATTTTCCTCAATGTTTTCTAAAAAAAAGCCTATAAACAATAATAATTAGCCCCACGAGGAACATGAAGATGGAGATCCGGTTAATACTATGCATGGCGCGGATATAACCATTGGTCGGCGCATTCGGATCCTTCTTTTTGATGTACAGATATTCTGCTATTTGGCGGAGAATTCCCATAACCATATTTGTGTTCCAGGATATTTAACAATGGCCTGTTCAGGATTGTTCGGATTGTATATATTTGCAGCTCTTTTTGGGGGGATTAGCTCATCTGGTAGAGCGCAAGCATGGCATGTTTGAGGTGGTCGGTTCGAGCCCGATATCCTCCACTCTTCAAAACTAACCGCACTGAAATGAACCGGATTATTCAGTAATTTAATGAAACATCCCGGATCCATCAGATTCATTTATTCCTGGTTTTTTATATTTTAATTGTCTTTAATTGCGCAAGAATCGGGTTTTATCGCCCTGGATCCCTATTTACTTTTGTGTAATAAATAAGAAAAAATGGAAACACAACAGGAAATAAATTACACCAGGATTGCGGAGGCAATAGATTTTTACAAACTTCATTTTAAACAGCAGCCCAGTCTGGAGGAAGCTGCAGAACATGTGCATATTAGTCCATTCCATTTTCAAAGAATGTTTAAAGAATGGGCAGGTGTCACCCCCAAACAATTTCTGCAATACCTCAGTCTGGAACATGCGAAACCAATGTTGAANNCCGGGCAGGCTGCACGATCTTTTCATAAAGGTGGAGGGCATGACTCCTGGTGAATATAAGAATGGCGGCGAACAACTCCATATCAACTACAGTTTTGCCGAAAGCCCCTTCGGCACCCTCATTGTGGGATCTACCCATAAAGGCATCTGTTATATGGCATTTGCCGATAGCGGCCAGGAGCCGGCATTGCTGGAATTGAAAAAAAGTTTTCCAAATGCGGAATTTCAGCAGTTAACGGATAAGATCCAGCAGGATGCCTTGTTTATTTTTAATCAGGACTGGAGCAAACTCGGAGATATTAAATTACACCTCAAAGGAACCGCCTTCCAGATCAAAGTTTGGGAAACATTATTGAAAATTCCCATGGGCGGGGTATCTACCTACACTGGCATCGCGGAAAAACTGAATAATGCGAAAGCCTCACGCGCTGTTGGTTCTGCTGTGGCCAGCAACCCGGTAGCTTTTCTGATTCCCTGTCATCGCGTAATAAAAGCCAATGGCGAGATCGGTCAGTATCATTGGGGAACCACCCGCAAAACGGCCATTCTTGGCTGGGAAGCTGCTAAAACACGAAATACAAAGTAAAAATTAAAAAGTAAAAATTAAAAATTCGTGGGTGGTATTCCTGAATGGGTAAGGGAAAGAAATTGGCATGAGGTCAATAAAAAAATCATTTAATAATCTGATAACACGGCCTTAATTTCCTCATAACATGTGTTTTGTTATTTTAATGGATGAAACGAATCGGATATTTTTTTACGAGACTCGGGATCAGGATCTTCCTTACCCGGTTATCCGGCTTTTATCCGGCGCTGAAAAGCTATAAAATCCATTAATGGATCATCCGGCAGGAACCCGGTTAAAGATACTCTATGCCATCCAGGGCACAGGAAACGGCCACCTCAGCCGCGCACGAGATATCATTCCCCTTCTCCAGCAAAAGGCTGATCTGGATATTCTGATCAGCGGGACCCAGGCGGATGTGGAACTGCCCTATCCCATCAAATACAGATTCAAAGGATTGTGTTTCATCTTCGGTAAAAAAGGCGGCATAGATGTAATGGATACTTTCCGGAAAAGCAATCTGAAACGATTATTCCGGGAAATGAAACATTTGCCCGTTGAGGAATACGGCCTTGTGATCAGTGATTTTGAACCCGTAAGTGCCTGGGCATGCAGAATGAAACATAAACCCTGTATTGGTCTCAGCCATCAGGCGGCAGTCATGAGTAAAAAATCTCCAAAACCTGAAAAGACAGATCCCGTAGGTAAGGCTATCCTGCTAAATTATGCCCCGGTTACCCATGCCTATGGATTCCATTTTGAGGCTTATGAAAATGCTATTTTCACTCCAGTAATCCGGTCGCAGATCAGGAATGCAGTACCGACAGATAAAAAACACTTCAGTGTTTACCTTCCTGCGTATGATGACAAACGAATAATTAAAATACTGGGTGAAATAAGAAACATCGAATGGCAGGTTTTCAGTAAACATGCCAGGAAAGAATACAGGGAAAAAAATGTTCATGTCAGACCTATCCAAAATGAGGCTTTTGTTGAAAGCCTGATCCATTGTTCAGGAATCCTATGCGGCGCAGGATTTGAGACTCCCGCAGAGGCCCTGTTCTTAAAAAAGAAACTACTGGTGATTCCCATGAAAGGGCAATATGAGCAACAATGTAATGCTGCAGCGATCCACAAGATGGGCGTACCGGTTCTAAAAAGCTTAAAAATGAAACACCTGGATACTATTAAAGAGTGGACACAACTGCCTCAAAAAGTATCTGTTCATTATCCTGATCAAACGGAAGAAATCCTGGATATGATTATCCGGATCCACGGGAAGGAAGAGCAAAACGAATACATTCCATTGGGCTATTCCATTCATTCGGCAAAAAAATTAAAGGAGAAAAGCCTTGGGAAAATACTAAATCATCAGAAGGATTAATTCTTATGCTGTTCACTAAAGCGGATTTTGGTCCGGATTTCCATTGGGGCGTTTCTACAGCGGCCTATCAGATTGAAGGTGCGCACGAAGCAGATGGTAAGGGTCCTTCGATCTGGGATACCTTCTCCCTAAAAAAAAGAAAAATAGCCAACAACCACAATGGAAATATTTCCTGCGATTTTTACAATCGCTACGTGGATGATATTGCCCTGATGGCTCAATTGCATATTCCCAATTACCGGTTTTCCATTGCCTGGAGCAGGGTATTTCCGCAAGGAAAAGGCGAAATCAATCAAAAGGGAATTGACTTTTACAACCGGCTGATCAATCGTTGCCTGGAATTGGGAATTCAACCCTGGATTACACTTTACCACTGGGATCTGCCGGAAGCCCTGGAAAAAAAAGGGGGATGGACGAACCGAGAAATGGTCGGCTGGTTCAGTGATTACGTGGCTTGTTGCATCAGGCATTTCGGTGATCGCGCGAAACATTGGATGGTTATGAACGAGCCCATGGTATTTACCGGCGCAGGATATTTTTTGGGCGTTCATGCTCCGGGCAAAAAAGGGATTGCAAATTTCCTGTCTGCCGCACACCATGCCGCCCTTTGCCAGGCCGAGGGAGGAAGGATTATCCGATCCACCCGGGGGGATTGTAAAGTAGGAACCACTTTTTCCTACTCACATATAGAACCTTACCGCGATACTGAAAAAGACATCATAGCTGCATATAAGATAGATGCCCTGCTAAACCGGATGTTCATTGAACCCCTGCTCGGCATGGGATACCCCTTGAAAGAAGTGAAGATCCTCCAGCGAATTGAGAATTATTACAAACAGGGAGATTCTGCGTTGCTGGCTTTTGATATGGATTTTGCTGGTATGCAAAACTATACCCGCGAATTGGTTTCTCACGCACCTTTTTTGCCTTTTATAAAGGCTAAAATTATGAAGGCCAGTAAAAGAAACGTGGAATACAGTCAAATGGATTGGGAAATATATCCGCCATCTATTTATCATGCCCTCATGAGATGGGGAGAATATAAAGACCTTAAAGAAATTATCGTCACCGAAAATGGCGCCGCGTTTACTGATACCTGTGAGAATGGAATTGTTAGCGATAGCAGGAGAGTTCAATATTTACAGGACTATATTGCGCAGGTTCTACTGGCAAAAAATAAAGGCGTGCGGGTCAATGGCTATTTTGTGTGGACGCTCCTGGATAATTTTGAATGGGCAGAAGGATTTCATCCCCGGTTCGGTCTGATCCATGTAAATTTTGATACACAACAAAGAATTGTAAAGGATTCCGGCAAGTGGTACAGTCAGTTATTGCGCAAAGAAAATAAATTCACTACCGTAGAGTCGGCTAGCGAATATCCCTCAACCCAACCATCTGATGTTTTTCCTGGTCCCAGATCTTCAGGCGGAGGCAGGATATGACGGCTTTGGGACTGAGAGAAGTCCGTTTGCAATTCTGTAGTTCCTTGAATTGTTTCATCACTTCGGGAAGACGGTAAAAAGGGATTTTGGAATTGAGGTGGTGAATATGGTGATATCCGATATTCCCGGTAAGCCACGCCATAATAGGATTCATCATCATGTAACTTGAAGATTCCATCGCCGCTTTTTCATAAGCCCATTCATTGTTTTCCGAAAAAGTGACACCCGGAAAATTATGTTGGGCATAAAATAAATAAGCGCCCAAACCGAATGCAACAATAAAGGGAAGGAAAAAAAGGCACAACCAGATCTGCCATCCAAGGAAAATAAAAATAAGGATCGATGCGGTAATATGAAGGACCAATGCAATCAGGGAATCATAATGTTTCCGCGGGTTACTGATGAATGATGCAATACACATCCCAAAAATGAACATGGAAAAATAACCCAGCCCGATGGTCAGGGGATGACGCACGGCAAGATATCCGAATTTCTCCCAAGAAGACATCTCCTGGAATTTTTTCCGGGTTACAATAGGATAGGATCCGATACTCGCACTGAACAATTTAGAATTATGGTTGTGGTGATGGTCGTGGGACCGCTTCCATATACTGGTCGGAGATAGAATATAAAAACCGAACACAGTCATAATCACGTCTGCAATTTTAGAATGGACCAGTATGGAATGATGCTGATGGTCGTGATAAATGATGAACATTCTAACCAGCAACAAGCCGGCTAGAACGCTTAACAGCAGCTTTGCAGGCAGGAATGGAATATAGATCGTTCCGGCAAAAACTGCTGCCAGCAGAAAGATCGTTGACAGTGTATAAAACCAGCTTTTACTTCTGACCTCTTTTGCATATGGCCGCGTGGCTAATATGAGTTCCTTACCAAAAAGCATGTATAGATTATGATATTAATTTTTTGAATGTTTCCATCTCCGGTGAGTCCAAAGCCAGGTTTCGGGCTGTTTCTTTATATCCTCTTCTAGCATTTGCGTATGCCGCTCGGTGAGCACTCCTAATTCGCTTCCCGGCGAAGGTACTTCTATTCTTTCAGCGTGCATACAGTAGTATCACCTTTTAACTCTTTTGATGGATACGTATATGACCGGATAACGAATTTTTAACGCAATTTTTTCTATGCCCAGGAAAACCGGCGTGTCCTGATTCAGAAAAGTCATCCAGTAAGCCCGGTCCGGAAGAGGCGTCTGATCTGCTATAAATGCCGTAGCATTTAATTCATTCCGGTTGTTCAGCATATCCCTGAGTGTGTCCTTCATCGCAATCAGCTTGGTTCCAAAACGCGTGCGCATTTTATATATCAGGCGGTTGAAATAGGGATTGGTCAGCGGATGATAGATAACATATAGCTGGTGCTTACAACAGATGCTGAAAGTGTTTCCTGCCCACTCCCAATTCCCCTGATGGCCCATCACCACCATGAGACTCTGATTTTCCTCCGCCAGCTGGTTAAAGAGATTCAGGGCATCTTTATCGAGCCAGCAATGCTTCAGCATAGCTTTGCGTGAAATGCTGAGCGTCTTAAAAGTTTCCAGAAAAAGGTCGCAGAAATAACTGTAGAACTTACGGCATATCGTGATAATCTCTTTTTCCGTTTTTTCAGGAAATGATTTTCGCAGGTTGGTCATAACCACCTTTTTTCTGTAGCGCAGGAGATGATACAACAGGAAATAGACAATATCAGACAAGCCGTACAGGAGTGGAAACGGCAAAATAGAAAGCAGATAAATAAAGGGAAGGGTGAAATAATAGAGTAGCGCTCGCAAGACTGAGAATTCCAGCAAAGGTAAGGGTAATTAACGCTAATAATCAGGCTTTAGCGTTAAAAAATTCCTCAGCATGAGACAATAAATCAGGTTCGAAACCGTTATCTTTTGTTATTATTTCACCAGATGGAAATGAAACTCAGGCCCGCTTTGCTGATCACTTTTTTAGTAGTGATCTTTTCGGGGTGTAATAAGACAAATCCGTTGATAACGGACACGCCGGCTGATTATTATCCGATGGTTGTCGGAAACTACATCATCTACCGGATGGATTCCCTAAAATTTATTAACGTCGGTTCACAGGATACCGTTATCAGTTATCTGGCCAAAGAAGTGGTGGACGATTCGATAACGGACAACCTCGGCCAACTTAGTTTCCGGGTGATCCGCTATTTAAGCGATACAACGGGAACAGCACCCTGGACGCCATCCATTGCCTATATGGTAACACCAACCCGTACTTCATTGCAGACCGTGGAAAATAATCTTCGCATCATCAAGTTGGTAACCCCTGTTCAGGATAATATTTCCTGGTTGGGAAATGCGTATATAGATACCAAATCTGATACTTCACAGGTACCATTTATGGACGGCTGGAATTACACTTATGCAAATACCGGTCAGCCATACGATGTGGTGGGAGGAACTGTTCCGGTTACAGTTACCGTTAACGAGGCTGATCAGACCACGGGAAATCCCGACACATACAGTGAAACTATATTCAGCCAGGAGATATATGGAAAGGGTATTGGTCCGATTTACAAAAACTTCCTGCATACACAATATCAGGGACCCAATGCGAGCAGTCCTGCAGGAACAACAATTGGGTACGGGCTGACCTTTAGCATGGTGAGCCATAATTAATTTCACGTTGGTTACTCGTGCATTCATCGTAATATTTCTTTTTTTATTTCTGCATGGAATTGCGCAGTTGCCAAAGTATGTTGTCCGGCTGACCAATAAAGCAAACACGAGTTACAGCCTGCAGGATCCATCCTCATTTCTTTCTTCCAAGTCCATCCAGCGCAGGTTAAAGCAACAAATTGAATTAGACTCAACGGACCTTCCTGTTACTGCAGCTTATCTCGACAGTATCCGGAATGTTCCCGCCGTTCAAATTCTGAATTGGTCAAAATGGCTGAACCAGGTGCTGATCAGTGTGACAGATTCAAACGCCCTTGCAAAAATCAACTTGTTTTCATTTGTATTGTCCACTGATCCTGTTAACAACCGATCTGTACTCCTTATTGCCGGCCAGGTCAGCACCAATCAGCGTTCGCAGCAGGAGAAAACTGCAGGAGTTGAAGCAACGATGCGTTCTGCTACAACCAACGCTGATTATTATAATTACGGCGCTTCATTCGACCAGATCACAATCCATCACGGCGATTTCCTGCATAACCTGGGATTTCACGGAGAAGGGATGACAATTGCCATACTGGATGATGGCTTTAACAGCTACCTGAGCAATCCCGCATTCGATAGTGTACTTAGCATGCATCGTGTTCTTGGAACTTATGATTATGTGAATCAAAAGGAGAGTGTGAATGAAGAAGACGCCCACGGGGCCAACTGTTTTTCTATTATAGCATCGAATATACCGGGGACGATGGTAGGCAGCGCGCCGGCCGCCAGTTTCTGGCTTTTTAAAACGGAAGATATCAATTCAGAATCTCCTGTGGAAGAACAGAACTGGATCGCAGCAGCCGAATTTGCTGACAGCGTCGGAGCAGATCTTATCAGCACCTCCCTGGGGTACGATTATTTTGATGATTCTGCATTCAATCTTACGTATCCAGACAGGAACGGGCATACTTCCATGATCAGCCGGGCAGCAAATTTTGCAGTGGCAAAAGGAATGATCGTTACTGCCAGCGCCGGCAACGATGGCCAACAAGCTTCCGAAAGAAAATATGTAACCTGTCCTGCGGACGGAGACAGCGTTTATACAGTCGGAGCCGTCGACCCAGCCGGAAATATTGCACCCTTTTCCAGCTGGGGGCCGAATTCTTCAGGTCAGGTAAAGCCTGATGGAGTCTCCGTTGGTGAGGGCGCTTTCGTGGTTTCTGCAATCGGTTTACCTGAGGCCGGCAACGGCACCTCTTATTCCAATCCAAACCTGGCCGGACTCATCACCTGCCTTTGGCAGGCATTCCCCGAATTCTCTCCACACGATATAACGGC
>PLEB01000011.1 GCA_003136915.1 Chitinophagaceae bacterium | reverse complement strand
GTATTGACTCATGAGTAATTGTACCTGGTGCACCACGCGGTCCTGTCTTGCCTGGCCTTCGGCATTGATATCAAGCAGGTAATCGTTGGCATTGATCACCCCGTTTTGCAGCTGGAGCGTCGAGGCTCGCTTTACAGAGTCACGCAGTTCAATAATTTCATTGTCGGAGGCTATGAGCTGCTGGTAGCGTATAATATCTGCATTTTGCTGCTGCAAAGTCATTCCGCTATTAAATAAAAAGGTATTGCGCTCTGCATATAGTATCTCCCGGTTGTTTGAATTGATCAGCCTCTCCTTTTTTAAAGTATATAGGCCTCCAATATTCCAATCCAGACGGAGGCCGGTAATATAAAATAGGGACAGGCCTTCAGATAAAAGATTGAGCGGTGATGGTCTTCCAAAACCGCCGTGGAAGAAAGCGCTTATATGTGGGTAATTGCTAATGTTGTTAAGCTGTTGTTGCTCTAAATAAGATTTTATTTGCAGGTCATACGCTCTGAGTTCAGGCCTGTTGATGGAGTCGATTAAAATGGGAACTGCAGGTTGTATCAATATCGTGTTTTCATTTATTGTTTGATGGATGAACACGCCGAGCATGCTCGTATAAGCCTGACGAGTGGCCTTAAGGTCGATGGAATGCTGATCTGCTTTCAGTAATTCCGCTTTAAGTTTACTCAGGCTGCTGTTAAAATCGGTCCCGTTATCAATTGCCGTCTTGACTTTTGCCATCCCCGTTTGAATATCCTGTTTCGACAATTCATTTTGTTGTAGCTGGCCATCAATCAGGAGCACTCCGAAAAATAGCTGGTTGATGCGGTCTTTCAGTGCAAATAATTGCGTATTTAAATTTTCCTCCTGAACTTCGGCATCTGTCCTGCTCAGTTCTTTTTTTCGTTTATTGATGCCAAAATCGGTAAGGGTTTCAGATAAATCTCCGTATACTATATATTGGTCTTTTGGTATTTTTAGTGTAAGAAGCCCTGGAATCGAAATATTCGTCACATCAGACTGGTAGGTTGCCGTTCCGCTGACAGCCAGTTGCGGATATATCCCTTTGGAGATGTTTGCAACAGTATATTCACCTGTCTTTCTAATGAGCCCTCTTTCACGGGTCAGCGGATAGTTGGTTTCTGCCAGCTTATAACATTGTTCCAGGGTGACTATATTTTTCTCTTGGGCCAGAGCTACGCCGGAATATAGGAGGATGACAAAATACCGCAATATTTTTGGTGGCAATTTCATTTCGACACCCTTTTTATTGATCATATGATTTATTATTTAGTCTTATTCATTTAAATAATATATTCGAAAAAAAATAGCATTTTTCTCCTCAATTAATGCTATTTTAATTTTATTACCGCCTTGATCCATTCTGGTATCAATTCCTTTCTTTCTATCATGAGTCTTTCGAATTCCTTTCGGCTGATATTACCGGATCTCGCCATCATCATTGGGCTGGCAATGAAAGGAAATATGATTAGCCCCATCAAATTAGTTACAACATGAAACGGATGTAAATTTTTTGCCTTCCCTTTTTCCAAAGCATCCTGGATATTTTTTAAAAAATATCCCCGCATATGCTGAATATTTCTGAGCAACGGATCATCCTTGTCTTCCTGGGGAAACTTGCCTGACTGCAGGATGTTAAGGATAAATAAAGGAAGATCAGGGTTTTCGAGTAACAAATCGATATAGCGGCCCACCAGGAAATCCAATTGCTTTTCGAACGGCCGCGGATTATTATTCATATTTTCTATCAAAGCACCAAAAAAGAGGTAGACATTTTCTTTCATCACGATTTCGAATAGTTTCTTTTTGCTGCGGAAATAATAATTCAAAAGTGCCAGGTTGATCCCGGCTTCTTTGGCGATATCCCTGGTACGCGTTGCTGAATAGCCATTATGCGTGAACAGCTTTTTTGCGGCTCCTTTTATTTTCTCTTCTGTAGAAAGGTCTTTGTCCTCTATTTTTTTTGTCTTATTCAATGTAGAATCAATTTATTTATCCTTATGTTTTAATCATATGATTAATTAATTTTAAGGAACCTAAAGGTGGAAGACTTTAAGCAGGTAAGTGTTATACAATTTTTGAAATAAGTTGCATATTTTCCACTTATTTCATATCCGAATTGATTTCTTAACTCCCCCTGAATAAATGTGTGAATAATGTAACTAATTGATAGAAATGTGTAACATTTTATTGTAAGCCGCTACCCAGCTTTGTTATGCTAAATAATTGATGAAATTGAAAAGGATCTGAAATGAACACTGACCGTACTACCCAGGTGAAAATGAAGAATGTGGAGGATAAGCCTTTACAGAAAGATCTTCTGCGCAAGATGAATGCTTACTGGCGCGCTGCCAATTACCTTTCAGTCGGGCAGATTTATCTCTACGATAATCCACTGCTGAAGGAACCGCTGAAACTCGACCATGTGAAACCACTGGTGGTGGGACACTGGGGCACAACGCCGGGTCAGAATTTCATATATCTGCATTTGAACCGGATCATTAAGAAGTATGATCTCAATATGTTTTACATCGCCGGTCCTGGACACGGTGGGCCCGCCCTAGTAGCCAATACTTATCTTGAAGGCAGTTATAGTGAGATCTATCCAAACATCAGCCAGGATGAACCGGGAATGAAAAAACTGTTCACCCAATTCTCCTTTCCCGGCGGCATCCCGAGCCACGCATCGCCGGAGTGCCCGGGCTCGATCCATGAAGGCGGCGAACTGGGCTATTC
>PLEB01000099.1:6945-9362 GCA_003136915.1 Chitinophagaceae bacterium | reverse complement strand
CTGGGTCAGATCCCCGGTAATGATGGCCTTGGCATTGGGGCCGATGCGCGTAAGGAACATTTTAATCTGAAGATCAGTTGTATTTTGAGCTTCATCCAGGATGATAAATGCATTATCCAGAGTTCGTCCCCGCATATAAGCAAGCGGTGCAATCTCTATGGTTCGGGTGGTCATGTAATATCCCAGTTTGTCAGCGGGTATCATATCATCCAGCGCATCATAGAGAGGCCGCAGATATGGGTCAATTTTTTCTTTCAGATCGCCCGGAAGAAAGCCCAGGTTTTCTCCGGCTTCAACTGCGGGCCGGGTAAGGATGATCTTCTTTACCATTTTGTTTTTGAGGGCCCTGACCGCCATCGCAACAGCCGTATATGTTTTACCTGTTCCCGCCGGACCTATGGCAAAAACAATATCGTTTTTTTCCGAGGCAGTAACGAGCTTTTTCTGATTTACCGTCCTGGCCCTCACTGTCTTCCCGTTGGGTCCGAAAACGAGTATATCATTCGGATTCCGGTCAACGAAATGGTCTACGGTTTCCGCATCGTCGCCGCCGAGGATCTGGGAGAAATAGTTCTCCGTCAGGCTTCCGTTTCTTTCCAGGTATTGCAAGAGCAGATCAATTTTTTCCCTGGCCGATTCCACCTGTTCGGGCGCTCCGCTTAACTTTATCTGAGTTCCGCGCGAGAGGATTTTGAGCAGGTGAAATTTTTTTTTGAGTATGTCCAGCTTGCCATTATTTACACCAAAGAATTCTATAGGATTTACGGTATCCAGGTTGATGATGGTTTCAGTCAATTCCGGGTATTTAAAGTTTTCAAAAAAGGTTTTTGCGGCAACATCTTGTGCGTCCTTTCAAATTTAATTATTTAAACTCATATTTCGTTAAACTTACTTATTAACAGCTTGTGCATTGGCCCTCAGCATATCTGCATAGCTCATGTTTCTCTCCATCGCTATAACGGCCATTGCAATGCGCTTTGATTTTGTCTGGATTGTTTTTGCACTTTCTATCCATTTACTGTAATACAATTTATGAGAATGCGGGAGGGCATCAAATCTCTTAAGGGCCGAGGGTGAATCTGCAAGGCATTCCAGGAGTTCTTTGCAAATTAAAGGCGGCTGTTTGTCTTCCTGCAACCGGGCATTCAGCATGGCGCCTTTTTTTTTATGAATGGCTTTGCGGATAGTTGCATTCAGCGGCAGGATAAAATCACCATCACCCATTGGAAGAAGCGCCGTTTTAGAAATGGAATGTTCGTCGAGTTTGCCTTTTACCCGAAAGGATTTTTTTGTGCCGGGTTTGATCGACTCCGCAATCTCTTTGGGAATTGAAATGTAGGTCCATCCGGTTTTCTCACCTTGTTTATCAAACCGAAGTATGACTGCATTGAATTGAACCATGACGAAAGCTTCATTAAACAGGAGCCCGCGAAGCTTTCATAAAAATAATCCAAAAGCGTAGATCAGGAAATTTTGAGTTCCTCCTCAATCAGTTCGTTAAATTTGCTGGAAGTGTTCCGCACCCAGTCGGGCACCGGATGTTCAGTCTGGAGCACCCATTCGCTGCCTTCTTTGATCATTTTAAACATGATGCGGTTTCCCCTGTCATCACTAACATCCACGCTAAATAGTTCTTCATGCAAACCATTAACCTTCCTGAAGTTGAACTCCCGGAGACGACCTTCAGTTTTAACCAACCTGGTAAACTGAATATTCCTGTTTTGAATAAGCATAAGCTGAAGTATTCGGGTTTTATCAACAATTTTCGTGCTATAATTTGGTAAAGGAATACTAATATGAGGGGGATTTTATCCACACTACCGTTATTTTTGCCAGATGGCAGAGGAAGTTTTTGTTTCAATTTGTATTCCTGCATATAAAAGGACCGATTCCCTGAAGCGACTGATGGATTCCATACTCAGGCAGACTTACCGCCTTTACGAAGTGATTATTACGGACGATAGTCCGGGCACCGAAGTCTTTGATCTGGTCAGCGGACACCCCCTGGCAACTGCAATCAAATACTTTAAAAATGAGCTGCGCCTTGGGGCGGCAGGAAACTGGAATGAAGGTATTCGAAGAGCAAATGGGGAGTGGATCAAAATTATGCACGACGATGACTGGTTCAGCAATCCCGCCGCTTTGCAGGTATTTGCCGATGCGGCAAGGCATTCCCCGGATTCGTCCTTCTTTTTTTCCAGTTACCGGGACGTTTTCCTCGAAAAAAATAAATCCAGGGTAGTAAGGATAAGCAGGATGCGATATAAACTTTTGCAATTCAACCCAAAATCCCTGTTATCCGAAAATGTCATCGGGCCTCCAAGTGTGATCTTTCACAGGAATGAACCGGAATATAAATACGATCCTAAGTTAAAATGGCTCGTGGACATTGATTTTTATATGCGGTTCCTGCAGGA
>PLEB01000099.1:0-6903 GCA_003136915.1 Chitinophagaceae bacterium | reverse complement strand
GTGCCGGCAGTGATCCGGTCGATGATCAGATTTCAATCTTTCTGGCCACGATCTTTTTTAAAGACCGGATTTATTTCCAAATGCCTGATGGGCGTTCATTTTATTTTTCAATTCCCCAAAATAACCCGTGGTTAATCTTTCCATCATTATTGTCAACTACAAAAGCCTTCCACTGATCCGGGATTGTTTGAATTCCATTTTTATGCGTAAGCCTGACCTTCAAATCGAGGTTATTATTGTAAACAATGATGAATTGCAGGAAAGGGACAACCAGATTCTGAATAGGTATCCTGAAGTGAAATGGGCCGACATGGGATATAATGCCGGTTTTGCAAGGGCCAATAACGAAGGCATCCGGCGCGCTTCCGGGGAAGTTTTTTTGTTGCTGAATCCGGATACCATCATTCCTCAGGGCGCACTGGATAAAAGCTTCCGCCAACTCATCAATTCAGATTATATCGCCTGCGGAGTTCAGCTCCTGAATGAAGATGCTTCACCCCAGATTTCCGGAAATTATTTTATAACCGGGGGACTTAACTATCTCCTTCCGCTGCCTTATATCGGGAATTGCATGAAGTGGATCGCCGGACTCTTTTCAATAAAAAAACCACATGTTGCAGAAGCCAGTTCCCTTGTGGAAGTAGATTGGATCAATGGAGCTTTCATCATGGTTAAGGAATGGGCCGCACGAAAAGCGGGATTGATGGATGAGGATTTTTTCCTGTATGCCGAAGAAGTGGAGTGGTGCGCCAGGTTAAGAAAGATCGGGAAATTATGTATTCTGGGAGACGTTCAGGTTTTCCATCTTCAGGGCATGACGGCCAACGAAACGTTTATTTCCAAAGGGAAAGGATATTATAATCTGTTCGACCGGAAAGGGTTGCAGATCATGCTTTCCAATTTGGTGAGAATCAGAAAGCAATATGGAATTTTTTGGTTCATGTTTATTTTGATGATTTACACGATTGATATCCCGGTATTTTTTGCAGGAAACTTATTTTCGATGCTTCTCCCAAAAAGGAGCAGAGTCTATACCCTGGATCAGGCTGCCGGATTTACCAAAAATGTCTTCTTTGTATGGTCGAAATCCTCTCCGATCCTTCTGAATAGGCCATATTTTTATAAAGTGCTTTAAATAGACTTTATAGGCACAGGTTGTTGGAATTCAATAACCCGGTTTTCGACCGGGTTTTTTTATTTCTTTCATTCTGTATCTATCAGTTACTTTACCAACTGAAATTTGTTTGCTTAGTTTAATGTATAATGAATCAGCATGGGCCCAACGTTCGATTATGGAAAAGACAGTCTGACACTTCAGAAAGCCATTCAAATTGCTGAAGGAAGCGTAGACGGTATACTGACGGATGAAGTCCTTGGCAAAATCTGGAAGAGCCAGCAACATGTAACTGAGATTGTTTCTCAAAATAAAACCGTTTACGGAATAAATACGGGATTCGGGGTTTTGGCCAACACTAGAATTTCTGAAGAAGACACGCGGATCCTGCAACACAAAATTCTTCAGAGTCATAGTGTGGGCGTTGGTAAAGCCATTGATCCTTTCCTGGTGCGGCTAATGATGATCACCAAAGTTCATTCCCTGGCCCAAGGGTATTCGGGTATTCATCCTTCAACACTGGAACGCATCATCTGGCATATTGATAAGCATATCTCTCCTGTGGTTCCCGAAAAAGGATCCGTAGGTGCTTCTGGTGACCTGGCTCCGTTGGCTCATCTTTTTCTTCCCCTGATTGGACTGGGGGAAGTGACGATAGATGGCGTGGTAGTTCCATCCTCTGTTATGCTTGCCCAATATGGAATGAAGCCGCTTCAGCTCGGCCCTAAAGAAGGGCTTGCCCTGATCAATGGTACCCAGTTTATCCTTGCTTATGCCGTAGCCAACGTGCAGCGTCTGCATTATTGCCTTGAAGCGGCTGACCTTGTGGGTGCCATGAGCCTGGAAGCGCTTACGGGTACAAAGGCACCATTTGATGCGCGCCTGCATGCGCTTCGCCCATTCAGGGGAAATCAGCTTGTTGCCCAGAGACTGCGGCTGGTATTAAAAGGCTCTGAGATTATGCAGAGTCACGTTGACTGTGGCCGGGTTCAGGATCCATATTCGCTTCGCTGCATGCCCCAGGTGCACGGCGCCAGCAGGAATGCCTGGTTGCACCTGAAAGAACTATCTACCATCGAACTGAATTCAGTTACAGATAACCCATTGATCTTTTCGCAGGATGATACGATCAGCGGGGGAAATTTTCACGGCCAGCCGCTTGCCATTCCGCTTGATTATGCATGCGTAGCTGCTTCAGAGATCGGAAATATTTCCGACAGAAGGTGTTACCTGCTATTAGAAGGAAAATGGGGACTCCCCGTACTCCTGATGAAAGATGTTGGGCTCAATAGCGGATTTATGATACCTCAGTACACAACGGCTGCCCTGGTTACAGAAAATAAAACACTATGCTTTCCGGCAAGCGCTGACAGCATTCCAACTTCGCTCGGGCAGGAAGATCACGTAAGCATGGGAAGCATCAGCGGCAGAAAACTGGAACAGATCCTGGAAAACCTGGAATATATCCTTGCCATTGAATTGATGACCGCCTGCCAGGCAATAGAATTCCGCCGTCCGCTCCGGAGTAGTCCGGTTCTTGAACATGCGCATGAGTTTATCAGGCAGCAGGTAAGTTTCGCGAAAGAAGACCGGATCTTTGCCGATGATATCGCAAAAATAAAAACCGTCATCAGCAATTTTGGTTTTGTCAAAAACATAAATCAGTATGCTGAACAGAATAATTTGAATTTGAACAAGGGTTACGAATCATTTTCCCTTTCCTGAATCTCATAATCAAAAAATAACCAATCCGGCAACTCATAATCCATAAATCATAACTCTTCAACCGTCAACCGTCAATCAATGTACGATCCCATAAAATACCAAACTCCAACAGGCACAAAAATCCAGTGTAAGGGATGGATACAGGAAGCTGCGCTGCGTATGCTTTTGAACAATCTGAATCCCGATGTTGCAGAGAGGCCCGAAGAATTGATCGTGTATGGAGGGCGGGGCAAGGCCGCCAGAAATTTTCAGGCGCTGGATGATATCCTGGCTGCGTTGAGGATATTGGAAAATGACGAAACATTGCTAATTCAAAGTGGTAAGCCCGTCGCCTGCATGAAGACGCATCCTGATGCGCCAAGGATTTTGATCTCCAATTCCCAGCTGGTGCCAAAATGGGCCACCTGGGAACAATTTGACCTGCTTGAGAAAAAAGGGTTGATGATGTACGGACAAATGACTGCCGGTTCCTGGATTTATATCGGATCCCAGGGCATCGTGCAGGGAACTTATGAAACCTATGCCGCAGCTGCAATGAAACACTTTCATGGATCCCTCAAAGGAACCCTGAATGTATCGGCCGGTTTGGGAGGAATGGGAGGGGCACAACCTCTTGCTATTACGATGAATGAAGGAGTCGCCCTTATCGCCGAGGCGGAATACTGGCGCATCCAAAAAAGGCTGGAAACAAAATATCTTGATTTTGGAACGAAAAATCCCGATGAAGCCATCGACCGTGCCCTGCAGGCCAAAAAAGAAGGTAAGGCGATTTCCATCGGCGTGTGCTGCAATGCGGTTTTATTGTTGGAAAGATTATTACAAAGAAAAATTATTCCGGACACCCTTACGGATCAAACCTCTGCACATGATCCGCTCTTCGGCTACTGGCCCCATCAGATATCCGTTGATGATGCATTAAAGCTCAGGAAAGAAAATCCTTCGCAATACACAGAACTCGCTTATGATTCCATGAAGCTCCATGTTGAACACATGCTTGAATTGCAAAAAATGGGAGCTGTCACTTTTGACTATGGAAATAATATCCGGGCAAGGGCCCAGGAAAGAGGTTTGAAAAATGCTTTTGATTTTCCCGGATTTGTTCCGGCCTATATCCGGCCGCTTTTCTGTGAAGGCAAGGGCCCGTTCCGGTGGGCCGCACTGAGTGGTGATCCGGCCGACATTTTCGTTACCGATAAGCTCATTGCCGGCATGTTTCCCGAAAACAATTCACTGCAGCGGTGGTTAAAACTCGCAAGGGAAAAAATTGCTTTCCAGGGACTGCCAGCCCGTATATGCTGGCTCGGCCAGGGAGAGCGCGAAAAAGCCGGTCTTGCCTTTAATGAGTTGGTGAGAACAAAAAAAATAAAAGCTCCAATTGTGATTGGACGCGACCATCTGGACACTGGTTCTGTTGCCAGTCCCAACAGGGAAACTGAAGCCATGCTGGATGGCAGTGATGCCGTTGCCGACTGGCCCATACTAAATGCCCTCGTAAACACGGCAGGAGGCGCCAGTTGGGTTAGCCTGCATCAAGGAGGGGGCGTGGGCATGGGATACAGCATTCACGCAGGGATGGTGATCGTTGCAGATGGAACTGATGCCGCAGCAGCAAGGCTGAGTCGCGTGTTGCGCAATGATCCGGGCCTGGGTGTGATCCGCCATGCGGATGCCGGATATGAAGCTGCCAAACAGACAAAGAAAAAATTCAACCTCTGATTCCATTCAATGGCCAGCCGGATACTCACCCATATTAAACAGCTGCTGAATACCCGCGAAGATTCCAGTCCGCTTTTCGGCGATGCGCTCTCCCGACTACCACGGATTGATGACGCTTATCTCCTGGTAGAAGGAGATGAAATTGCGGGGTATGGAAAAATGTCTTCCCTGAAGAAGGACCATGCGCAACTGCCCTCGGAGCAGGAGGACTGCAGCGGAAAATTGGTTTTACCCTGCTGGTGCGACAGTCACACGCACCTGGTATTTGCCGGCTATCGCGAAAATGAATTTGTTGACCGCATCCGTGGACTTTCCTATTCGGAAATCCATGCACGGGGAGGAGGCATCCTCAATACCGTCCGGAAAGTGAATGAGACATCCGAAGATGAACTGTTCCTGGAATCCTGGAAACGGCTTGAGGAAGTGGCCGCACTGGGTACCGGAGCCATTGAAATTAAAAGCGGTTATGGATTAACGGTAGATACCGAACTTAAAATGCTGCGGGTAATTAAGAAACTAAAAGAAAGATCCCCTTTATCGATAAGATCCACTTTTCTCGGAGCCCATACCTATCCGACGGCCTACCGGGAAAATCATGAGGGTTATATTCAATTGATCATCCGGGAGATGCTGCCCGAGATCGCGAAAGAAAAACTCGCAGATTTTATAGACGTTTTTTGTGAAAAAGGTTTTTTTAGTCCTGAGGAAACAGAAACCATTTTGCGTGCAGGCCTGGCATACGGTCTGAAACCAAAATTACACTGCAACCAACTCAACAGTATCGGTGGGATAGAAACCGGCATTAAGCTGGATGCGCTTTCTCTTGATCATCTGGAAGTGATTTCGGAAGATGATAACCAGCGACTCAGGAACAGCGGCTGGAAGGGCATTTGTACATTGTTGCCTTCATCCGCTTTCTTTCTTGGGATACCGTTGCCGCAGGCAAGAAAACTTATTCGTGCGGGCTGTTCGGTTGCCATTGCATCTGATTATAATCCGGGTTCATCACCCAGCGGAAATATGAATCTGGTCGTTTCAATGAGTTGCCTGCAGATGAACCTGTCCCCTGAAGAAGCCGTTAACGCTGCAACGATCAACGGCGCCTTTGCCATGGGCCTTGGTAAATCCTGCGGCAGTATTTCCATTGGCAAACAGGCCAATCTTATTGTTACCCGAGCCATTCCATCACTCGCATTTATGCCTTACGCATTCGGGTCGAATCATATTGATAAGGTAATGATCCGCGGGCAGTTTCTTTCGCAATAGGACATATAGTCGGCCAATACCTGAAAGCTTGTTTGCATCAAAGACCCTGTCCCCCGGCATTCTCCGGCGTTATTTCTGGAAACATCCTTTGGATTTCATCCCCCGGGAAACAGCTTCCCGAATGGGAATGATTTTCTTTCCTTAACATTGTATATTCAGACAGATGCTATGGCAGCCATTATAGAATGTGTTCCCAACTTCAGTGAGGGCCGCGACAACGGCATCATAAAATCCATCAGCATGGAGATTGAATCGGCAGAGGGCGTTCGCCTGTTGAATGTGGACCCGGGAAAAACCACCAACCGCACGGTAATCACTTTTGTCGGCGAACCCAGCGCGGTAATAGAGGCAGCATTTCTTTCCATAAAGAAGGCAGGAGAACTGATCGATATGCGCAACCATAAAGGGGAACATCCCAGGATGGGTGCGACCGATGTCTGTCCTTTGATTCCCATATCCGGTATTACTATGGAAGAGACTGCGGCATGGGCGCGAAAACTGGCTGAACGGGTAGGAAAGGAGCTGTCCATTCCCGTTTACCTATATGAAGCTGCGCAAAAAAATAAGACACGCAGCAATTTATCGGTTATACGTGCAGGTGAGTATGAGGGGTTTTCTGAAAAAATAGCCCGGCCGGAATGGAAACCGGATTATGGTCCCGCTGAATTTGATCTGAAACGCGGAGCTACCGTAATCGGAGCCCGTGGTTTCCTGGTCGCCTTTAATGTTAATCTCAACAGCACTTCGGTAAGGAAAGCCAATAGCATTGCCTTTGACGTAAGAGAAGCTGGAAGGGTAAAACGCGAAGGCGATCCGGTAACAGGGAAGATTATGAAAGATGCGCAGGGAATTGCGGTGAATATTCCCGGCTCTTTAAAATCTGTAAAGGCCATTGGATGGTTTATTGATGAATACGGAATCGCGCAGATCTCTATGAACCTGACCGACCTTTCCGTTACGCCTTTGCATATTGCCTTTGATGAAGTCTGTCGTAAAGCCGATGCACGGGGAATCCGGGTGACGGGCAGTGAATTGGTCGGACTTATTCCGCTTCAGGCCGTGCTCGATGCCGGTAAATATTT
>PLEB01000136.1 GCA_003136915.1 Chitinophagaceae bacterium | reverse complement strand
GAGAAGAAGTTTCTACCCGTGAAGTGAAAAAGATTTTAAGTGACCTTATAGGGGATGAAAGTAAAAAGAAACCCCTAAGTGACGAACGGTTAACCGAGTTGCTACAGGAAAAAGGATATAATATTGCCCGGCGAACCGTTGCCAAATATCGTGAACAACTGAATATTCCTGTTGCGCGACTTAGAAGGGAATTATAATACGAACCGAATGGATTCCTTATTACCGGTATTTTCAAACAAGCATTTGGAAGAACAATCCCAGCCTGCCCCTGGCCTCCGGCTTGCTGCGCAATTCTTTTCTATAATCTTCCATCCCTTACTGATCAGCGCTTATACCATTGCTTTTTTAATCTTTCTGCATCCCGCAGCTTTTGTAGGCGTAGATGAACATATTAAGGTCCTCCGGATGTTGAGTACCTTATTGTTCACCGTTATATATCCCGGCATTACGATATTGATAGCATGGCGACTGAAACTTGTACGGTCCCTTGCGCTGCATAATATGCAGGACCGCATTGTGGGTTTTCTGATAGCCATGTTCTTTTATTGGTGGACCTGGAACGTATTCAGAAATCTCCCTGATGTTCCACCCGTGGCGGTGCATTTCGCTCTGGGATCATTCCTGGCCATCTGCGGAGGATGGATGTGCAATATCTTTTTTAAGATCAGCATGCATGCGCTGGCAGTCGGCGGTCTCTGCTGTTTCTTTATCATCTTCGGAATGCATGACCCCTTTGCCACCGGCATGTATATTTCTGTCTCCATTCTTATTGCGGGCATTGTTTGCAGCTCCAGGTTGCTATTGAATGCGCATAGCTCGTTTGAGATCGTTACGGGCCTGATCGTAGGCGTGCTGGGCCAGATGGCGGGCTGGTTCTTCTAAAAAGAAAAGCCCAATCATAGGGTACGAACCTATATTGAGCCTTTTCACCTTCAAACCATCGGAAGTTTACGTCCGCTTAACTGTTTAGTATCTTGGAACCTTTCAGGTATTTCTTTGCAGGATAAAAAATAAATAAGCAGGATCCGCCTTTAATATTATCGATTACATCATTTACATCGTCCAGTGGAATAGCCGGGCAACCAAAGCTTCTGCCGTTAATACGGTTTGTTTTTAAATATTCATCTCCGACATATTTGGATCCGTGGATAACAATATTCCTCCGGTCCGCCTTATCGTTAAATCCTTTTTCGAGCCCATGAATTTTTAAAGCAAGTCCGTGCTTCCCGAAATAAGTCTCTTCGGTTACATAAAAACCCAGGCTGCTCTTGTGNNCCAGATCGACCACATATAACCTGCGGCTTCTGGACGACTGACTGAAATCGCAGATTGAAATAACGTCGCTTTTGTTCAGCTTGTGCTGCGCCAAAAGATACAGGTATCCCTTATAAGCATATTCAAACACGGAACGTTTCAGTCCGGATTGTTCCAGGTTAGTTTCGCTGTACAAAGCATCAGCATCAGTCTCAAATTTAACAGACGATACAGAAACGCTGTATGGGGTTGGTAATCTTTTAAGTGAAGTTGCTCTTAGTCCATTCGCCGTTTCTAAAACGGGAGCAAACAATAAAAGGAGGTTCAGCAGGACTACGGTTAATAAACGATAGGTCTTTCTCATAGGGTATTCGGATATTGGATTAAACGGGTTAAAGGGCTAAAATATTATCTGATATTGATTTATGCAATTAATTGGAGCTAGTTTTTTATTGTGCACCCGCCGAAAAAATTTAATCCTATTCCTTCGCCGCAGATTTCCATTTATTATTCCTCGTTCTGCGGAAAATTTCTTTCGGCCACATGTAAATTAACTAGGTATTTCCCCTAATTGTAATCAACCGGACGCAATATTATCCCATTTTTAGACACATTCCCGGATCATTAACCTAAAAATTACATAATTCTTCCGGGGTTAAAAAATCTTTGGTTTACCTTAGAAGTATTGGTTGATAAATATTTATTCCGATGAAAATCTTAATGTTGGTCAGACATGCAAAAAGCGTAAATCATTTTACAGCGGATTCGGATTTTGAAAGAGGGCTCAATGAAAAAGGAATCAGGGATGCCACCGAAATGGCGAAAAGATTGGTCAGAGAAAATATAAGAATAGATCAATTTGTTTCCAGCCCGGCAGTCCGTGCAAAATCAACCGCAGAGATATTCGTCAACCAGTACAATCGCAAAAAAGATGAAATCCGTTTAATCCCCGAATTATACCACTCTTCTCCGTACGCATTTGAACTGGTAATATCCGGGCTGGATGACCAGTTCGATCATGTTGCAATTTTTTCGCATAATCCTGGCATTACGGATTTTGCATCTTCCCTTACGAGCACTCATATTGCCAATATGCCGACCAGCAGCGTTTTTGCCGTGACGTGTTCAATAAAAAGCTGGCAGGATTTTTCTANNCTTTTCTTCGATTCACCTAAATCTTCCGCGTTGTTTTAAGCTGATTTAATAGATCCCTGACCGAATTTTCCGGAAGAGATTCCCGGGGCAATTCAGGAAACCCGTATCCATGCTCCTGAACTGCTTTCATGCAATCCTCCAGATTAAAATCCTTCTGCGAAACGGTGAGGGCCCATTTTTTTTCATTGAGGTAATTCCCGAGATATTCCTGCTCTGGCTGGCCCGGCGTGGGGATCAGGATTGCTTTTTTTCGTAGCCTGGCAAGGTCCATTACCGTGCTGTAGCCACATTTAGAGATCACCACTTCGGAAATATTAAGCAATGTATTGAGGCGTTCTGAATTCAGGTGATTGTAGATTTTCACGTTGTTTATCGGTTTTTTTTCTTCCCTGGTCCCGGGCAAACCCAGTACGACAACCCCAGCTCCATGGTAAGATGCAAGCTCAAGAAAGAGCATTTCTTCAAATGCGGTCCTTTCGGGCTCAGGCCCTGAAATGATGATCAGCAGGGGATTGGTATGATCATTTATTTGCTGCTGAATAAATCTGGAAAGGATGCCAGTATATTTTACGGGTATCTTAGGAAGACTTAGTGGATTAGAAAGAATGCCTGCCAGGGAGAACGGGGGTTGAAAATCAGGAACCCAGCATTCGGAAAACCGTTTGATGAAACGATTGTGTAGCTTTTGCAGGATGCTGTTTGTCAAATTCCCAATACCTGATTGAATGAACAGTTGATGGGTAATAAAAACCGAATGTATTTCATGGTGGTAAAGCCCATACCGGTTATCCGAAATAATTGCGTCAATCTGCCTTTTCCGGCATAGTTCCCTGAGCCAGGCATGCTCCCTGCGTACGCTTTTCAGGATCCCCGGAATACGAAAAAAAAGGCCTGGGACCAGGTTGCGGTTTTTCCCTTTGTACCTGATGCCATATCCTGGGATATCCAGGAATTCGTTATCAGGGAATTCCTCCCGCAAGAGCGCCATTTGGGGGTCACTTGCGGCAATGATAACAACAGCCCCCTGGCTCATCAAAGCGTTAATTATTGGTATACAACGAGTTGCATGACCCAGACCCCAATCCAGCGGAGCAATCAATATTTGGGCAGGGCGAATGAGGGTCATGTTAAATTCTAAATAGGAAAGTAAAAACCTGAGAATAATCGCAAACTTTTTCTAAATTAGTGCAAAGAAATCTATGAAAACCCCGCTCGCCCTATTGATTTTTATTATAATTATGATTACCATTGTAGGCTCAGGCTGCAGTACCAGTAATCATATCGGCGGAAGCAGTAAGAAATGCGGGTGCGGTTTGAACAAAGGTATGGTCGGCTATTAAAATCTAATTAAATGAAAACCCCGGATAGAGATTTGCTTGTCCTCATGAAAGATGAATTCGCAACGGAGCAGTTCATGGCTTATGAACTCGAGAAATTAAACGATCTTCTTTTCCGTTACGAAACATTAGAAAATTTTTGCGTCGCCCACGAAGTTTTCGATCTCAACAGCTACAAAATTTTAAGAGGACCCAGATACATCCAGCGTATCGTCAGACAGCAGGAAATGAAACCCTTTCAGTTTCTCTGCAATAAAAATTAATTGATTTTTTGCAGGCCGTTTAAGTGTTTAGCATCAACGGCATTACCAGCATAAGAAGATCTTCCTGTTCGTCCTGAATTACAGGCTTAATTATTCCGGCTTTGGTAGGTGTGGATAATTCAATCCTTATCTCTTCCGCAGCAGTCGCATTCAGCATTTCAATGAGAAACCGGGCATTAAAGGCAATGGACATATCTTCTCCATCGTACTGGCAATTCATCCTTTCGTTCCCTTCAAAAGAAAAGTCAACATCCTGCGAAGCAAGCTGGAGCTCGCTCCCATGGATACTCAACACCACCTGATTGGTGCTTTTATTACTGAATACGCTCACTCTCCTGAGCGCATTTTGAAAATCGATACGGTTGAGTGTAAGTTTATAGGGATTGTCGGTCGGGATCACCACCTTATAATCGGGAAACCTCGCGTCGATCAGCCGGCAGCTCATCTGCAGTGCGCCGAACATGGCAAATAGATGATTGCTGTTATAATTCAGTTTTACAAGTTCATCAGAAGAAGGCAGCGCCGACTTCAGGAGGCTCAGCGGTTTTTTTGGAACGATCAGGGATTCATTCTTTGCGCATTGAATATCCTTTCTCCTATAACGTATAAGCCTATGTGCATCGGTAGCGACAAACTGCATGGCGCTGGTACTCATTTCCAATAATACCCCAGTCATGGCGGGCCGCAGATCATCGCTGCTAACCGCAAAAAGGGATTTATTAATAGCCGTAGCCAATACCGAAGCCGGCATTTCAAAAGAAGTGGTTTCGTCTGCAGATGGGTCTTTGGGAAAATTATCAGGATTCTCTCCCATCACTTTGTATTTCCCGTTGTCACTCGTGATTTCCACGCCAAACTGCTTATCGATCGAAAAGGTGAGTGGCTGATCCGCGATATTCTTCAGCGAATCCAGCAGGATCTTAGCCGGTATGCAAACACGTCCGGTTTCTTTGGCTTCTGCTTCCAGCTTTACCTTCATGACTGTTTCCAGGTCGGTTGCGACTATGGTCAATTTGTTTTTTTCCACCTCAAATAAAAAATCTTCCAAAATAGGCAAAACGGTATTGGCGCTTATGACACCGCTGATCTGCTGCAGTTGTTTGAGCAAAGCCGAGGACGAAACAATAAACTTCATGAATCGGGACTTTGGAACGAAACTACTGATTTTTTCTTACAGCAAAGGGCGAATATCGCGGAGGGAATATCTTCAACTGAAGTGGGCATCCGGGTTAGAAAACGGCTTGAAAATGTGTTTTAAAACAGGGTTCCGGACCAGGGTTGTTTTATATTTGGAGGATATGGTATTTCCCGGAGCAGCATATAAGCCAGGCAGGATTTCCAAGGAAAAAGCAATGCAGAAATTAAAGCATTTTTGTGGTTACCAGGAACGCAATCATGCCGAGGTAAGGCAAAAGCTTTATGCCCTGGGCTTATTCAAAAAGGAATCTGAAGAGTTGATCTCGGATCTGATCGAAGAAGGATACCTGAATGAAGAACGCTTTGCCATACAGTTTGCGTCCGGTAAGTTCAGGATCAAAAGCTGGGGCAAGCAGAAGATCCTGCATGCATTGAAACAAAAAGGGATCAGTCAATATGGAATAACCAAAGCCATGGATAGCATTGATCGGAGCGAGTACCTGCAGGCTTTTGCAAAGCAGGCAGATAAAAAATGGCTGGCGCTGAAGTCTGAAAAGAATATTTTTGTAAAGAAAACCAAATGGCGGAATTATTTGTTGCAAAAAGGTTTTGAACCTTCGTTGATGAATTCATTTTCATTTCCAGGCAAATCCGAAGCTGGCCCCGGGACAGACTAATTTCCATAAACATGCAGACGCTTACAGTATCCCTGGTGCAAACCAGTCTTTTCTGGGAAGACAAATCTTCCAATCTTGAAATGCTCAGCAAGAAAATATCAGGTATAACCGAAAAAACGGAGGTTGTAATTCTTCCTGAAATGTTTAGCACGGGCTTCAGCCTGAACCCCGGGGCGCTGGCAGAAACGATGGATGGCCCAACGGTTAAGTGGATGAAAAAAATTGCTGCTGAAAAAAAATGCATTCTCACCGGAAGCGTGATAATCAAAGAAGCCGGTGGGCCTGAGCCGCTTTTTTTCAACCGGCTTATCTGGATGCAGCCCGATGGCAATTATGGGTACTATGATAAAAGGCATTTGTTTGCCTACGGAAAAGAACATGAATCTTTTAATGCAGGGAAAACAAGACTGATCGCTTCTGTAAAAGGATGGAAGATCCAGCTTCAGATTTGCTATGATATCCGGTTTCCCATATGGCTTCGTCAATCCAATCCGGCTAATCCATTTCCGGAAGCAGTCAATGAGAAAACAGAACTCGAATACGATGTGCTGATCGTGGTTGCCAACTGGCCGGTGTCCAGAATTCATGCCTGGAAAACGCTATTACAAGCGCGGGCCATAGAAAACCAGTGTTTTGTTATTGGCGTCAATCGCACCGGCACGGATGGGAACGGTCTTGCTTATTCAGGCGATTCTATGATTGTCGGCCCGCTCGGTGAAATCATCCAAGTCCTTCCTGAAAACGAAGATATCCTTACACTTACATTGAATAAAGAAATTACGGAGACCACCCGTAAACAGTTTCCTTTCTGGAAAGATGCCGATCATTTTCTAATTCAATCTTAATCCTTCCAACCCATGAAGCAGGCTTACCTGGCAGGTTCAGTATTTACCGGAAAAGAAATCCTGGACCGGCACGCTGTTCTAATGGAAAACAAAATCGTTACCGGCATCGTGGAAGGATCTGCGATACCTTCCGGATACGAAGTTTTAGTAAATGCGGATTGCCTGATTTCTCCAGGTTTTATTGACCTGCAACTGTATGGCGGAC
>PLEB01000056.1 GCA_003136915.1 Chitinophagaceae bacterium | reverse complement strand
ACATGAAACAGCATGGCGCGGACGGGCTAAAATTTTATTTTATGGCTTACCCGGGGGACTATGCTGAAAAACCTGAATATGCAGGCCGCCAGAGCCTGGTTATGGTTGCAACTAAATCAAAAGTAACCAAGATGGGTGCTACCGTAAATAAGGATGTTTATATTACGAAGAACGGCACTTCAACCATTATGGCCCTGAATATGGCAAACCTTTGCCCTCCATTTTGTGGTCCTTCAATTATGGATTTGGGGATTGCTGTTATTAACAATGGAGACAAAGGACTCCAGATTGTTTAATATCAACTCATTATTGCACAATAAAAACCTCCGTTTGGAGGTTTTTTTATTTGTATAAAAGTATTGCTTTATGAATGTCCCGGTGGATCTCATCTTTTT
Organism: Chitinophagaceae bacterium; assembly: GCA_003136915.1. Classification (GTDB taxonomy): domain Bacteria; phylum Bacteroidota; class Bacteroidia; order Chitinophagales; family Chitinophagaceae; genus Puia. The sequence goes on along the minus strand of PLEB01000056.1, from coordinate 2,490 downwards.
GACTGTTTGTTTATTGGCAAGCTTCTCAGCTTTTTCCCAAAAGCCATCACCCTTTTATCTTAAAATATTCCCCTTTTACTTTATTATCACTGTCCTGGTGCAACAGATTGGAACCTATTTAAGTCAGCATACTATTCCCAATGCAGTTTTATACAATAGCTTTTCCATATTTGATTTCGCCTTTAACTTTTTTGTACTCAGGCTGATCATTCAAAATAAGCGGGTGAAAATAATAATTTTTTTTATTTTGATATTATATCCGGTAGTCTCATGTCTGAACCTTTTCTATTTTAAGCAGGGAGGAACTTTTCGTACTGTGAATTATGCGATAGGCTGTTCTTTGATCGTCGTTTTTTGTATTATTTATTTTGTTGAGCTTTTTCAACTTCCGAAGGCGGTAAATCTTAAAAGAGAACCTGCATTTTGGATTTGTACGGCAATTCTTTTTTCCTATGTATGTACCTTTCCATTTTGGGGGCTGGTTGGTTTCCTGAATACCGCACCCCCTTTTATCCTGAGGAATCTGACAACCATCCTCATGATCATTAATATTTTATCTTACTCATTATTTACTATCGCCTTCCTATGCAGGATCAGAATCAGGAAATCTACTTTGTAATCCTCATGGGAACACTACTGGCGATTTTGCTGGTGGGTTTTATCTTAGGTATGTTCTTCCTCTATCAGCGCAAGCGTCAGAAGCAGGAACAGGAAATGGTCAGGATGAAGGAGGAGTATGAGCAGGAAGTGTTGCGGTCTCAACTGGAGATCCAGGAAACTACATTAAAGACCATAGCCCAGGAACTTCATGATAATATTGGCCAGACCCTTTCCGTGATCAAGCTCTGGATGTCTATCGCACCCATTGAAAAGGATCATCCTGCCTATGAGGGGGTGCAGAATTCGAAAGATATGCTGCATAAGGTGATTCACGATATGGCCGATCTTACCAAAAGTCTGCATACAGACCGGATTTCAGATATCGGGCTTCAGGAAGCAATTAGTTTTGATATTGCATCCATCCGGAAAACCGGCCTGATGGAAATAGACTATGACGTGGAGGGTGATGAGTTCCATTTTCCGGAGCAAAAGTCCATTTTCCTGTTTCGGATGTACCAGGAAATGATGAACAATATCCTCAAGCATTCAAAAGCCTCCCATGTAAATGTATCGATAGTTTATTCAAGTGATTATACATTTGCACTAACCATTAAGGACGATGGGGTCGGTTTTAACATGCAGCAAAAAAAGGAACAGACCAGCGGTTCCAGCGGGCTTGGATTGAAAAGTATGAGAAACAGGGCAAAAATGATAGGCGCAAATATGACCATGTTAAGTGAGCCTGGCAAGGGAACTTCAATATCAGTGGCGTTATCATTGAATCAATCTTCTTAAGCAACACTATGGCTTCAGTTACAAAGCAGGTTCAGGTGGCAATAGCAGATGATCATACGCTTCTGCGCAAAGCGCTTGGGAAGCTCATCAATTCCTTCGATAATTATATGGTGCTTTTTGAAGCCGACAATGGAAAGGAAATTAAGAACCAGATCGCTCAGCATAATGTTCCCGATTTGGTTTTGCTCGACGTAAACATGCCGGAGATGGACGGATTTGAAACAGCGAGCTGGCTGAATAAAAATTATCCCAAGATCAAGATACTTGCACTATCGATGTTTAGTGATGAAAAGACGATAATCAAAATGCTTCGGATGGGAGCGAAAGGATATATTTTAAAGAACATAGATCCCGATGAACTGAAGAATGCACTGGATTCCGTGATGAAGAAAAATTTTTACCTCTCCGAATACATTTCGGGAAAGATCATTAGTGGTTTGCATAAGGATGTTGACCGGATAGAAGACCCTGAACCATTGACGCCTAGAGAAAAAGATTTTCTGCGGCTCATCTGCTCAGAGATTACCTATAAAGATATTGCGGCAAAAATGTATGTAAGTCCCCGTACAGTAGACGAGTATCGTAACAGCCTTTTCGAGAAGCTCAAGGTCAAATCAAGGGTAGGGCTTGTCATGTATGCCATCCGCAATGGCCTGGTGGATGTTTAATCCTTACTTGCTCAGGTACATGCTCCTGTCTTTGAACAATTGCCTGAAATACGGATCTTTCAGATCCTTGATAAAGCGGATCGCTTCACCGGTTGATTTCATTTCAGGCCCCAGTTCCTTACTTACTTCGGGAAATTTATCAAAACTGAATACGGGCTCTTTTATGGCATAGCCTTTCAGTTTTTTGATAAAAGTAAAATCCTTTAGTTTATTCTCGCCCATCATCACTCTGGTTGCAATATTCAGGTATGGAATCTGATATGCTTTTGCAATGAAGGGGGTTGTTCTGGAAGCTCTCGGATTGGCTTCTATCACAAATACCTTTCCATTCTTAATAGCAAATTGAATATTGATCAGGCCTTTGATACTCAAACGGAAGGCAATTTTCCTGGCATACTCCTCCATGGTTTCAACTACCAGCGGCGTC
>PLEB01000132.1 GCA_003136915.1 Chitinophagaceae bacterium | reverse complement strand
AAACCCGCAGGGAATTTATAAAGAAAGCAGGTTTATTATCAGGAGCTGCAGGAATCTTCAGTGTATTACCGGCTTCCATTCAAAAAGCCATGGCCATTAATCCGGCTCCTGGCAGCAGCTTCCTGGATGCCGAACACGTGGTTCTTCTCATGCAGGAAAACCGTTCTTTTGATCACAGTTTTGGAACCCTTCGCGGAGTGCGCGGATTCAATGATCCGAGAGCTATTATGCTGCCGGATAAGAATCCGGTCTGGCTTCAATCCAATGCGGCAGGTGAAACATATGCGCCTTTTCACCTGGACATTAAAAACACTAAATCAACCTGGATGAACTCTCTTCCTCACAACTGGCAGAACCAGGTGGATGCGCGAAACGATGGTAAATATGATCAATGGTTGAATGTAAAACATTCTCATGAATACCCGACGATGCCGCTCACCATGGGTTTTTATAACCGGGATGACCTTCCTTTTTATTATGCCCTGGCAGATGCCTTTACGGTTTGTGACCAGCATTTTTGCTCCTCGCTTACGGGAACCAGCCCTAACCGGAATTATTTTTGGACGGGAACTACCCGGGATAAACAGGATGAACATTCCAGGGCGCTCCTCTGGAACGAAGACATGGATTACGAGAGCCTGAGCTGGAGGACTTTTCCTGAATTGCTGGAAGAAAATGATATTTCCTGGAAGGTTTATCAGAATGATCTGAGTGTAGGGGTGGGATTCGAAGGGGAAGCAGATGTATGGCTTTCCAACTTTGAGGACAATAACCTGGAATTTTTTGTGCAATACCATGCCCGTTTAAATCAGAGGCACCTTGATTATGTGCAGAAAAGAATCGTTTCTCTGCCTGCTGAAATCCTGGACCTGCAAAACAAATTGAAATCCTTGTCAGCTTCTGACCCTTCACTCGCTTCAAAGAAAAAGGAGCTGGTGTGGAAACAAAAGGAATTGGAAGACCTGAAAAAGGAAGTGGAAACGCATGCGCGGGGCGACTATGAGAAATTGCCGCCCCGTGAAAAGAGTCTGCATCAAAAAGGTCTCGCAACCAATACTGGTGACCCGGATTTTCACGAGCTGACGGAATTGACTTATAATGACAATGGTATTGAAAGGAAAATGCAGGTACCCAAAGGGGACGTTTTACACCAGTTCAGGGAGGACGTAAAGGCCGGCGCACTGCCAACTGTTTCCTGGCTCGTGGCCCCGGAAAACTTTTCCGACCATCCTTCTGCGCCCTGGTACGGGGCCTGGTATTTGTCTGAGGTGATTGATATCCTTACCCAAAATCCCGAGATCTGGAAGAAAACGATCTTTCTCCTGACTTACGATGAGAATGATGGATATTTCGATCATGTGCCGCCGTTTGTTGCTCCCCATTCCCACAAAACCGGAACGGGCAAGGTCTCGGCCGGCATAGACACACGTGTTGAGTTTGTCGATTTCAACCAGGAAAATGAAAGAAAGGGGTTCCCTCAAAATTATACCCGTGAAAGTTCCATCGGGCTCGGATATAGGGTGCCGTTAGTAATCGCATCACCATGGAGCAGGGGCGGTTTTGTAAATTCCCAGGTGTTTGATCATACTTCTTCACTTCAGTTTCTCGAGGAATTTCTTAGCAAAAAAACGGGTAAACAAATTCAGGAAACAAATATCAGTGACTGGCGGCGTACAATTTGCGGTAATCTCGTCTCCGTATTCCGGCCATTCAACAATGAAAAGATTGTTGCACCCGCATTCCCCGATAAAGATATTTTTCTGGAAGGTATACATAAGGCGCAATTCAAGGAATTGCCTTCGGGATTCAAAAAGCTTACGCCCGAAGAAACAGCCGGGATGAGAAAGGATCTTTATCATTCCTTGTTTATGCCAACACAGGAAACTGGGATACGGCCGTCGTGTGCCCTGCCTTATCAATTGTATGTCGAGGGTATGTTGAGTGCGGATAAAAAATCTTTTGGTATCCGATTCGAAGCAAGGGACGATGTATTCTCACAAACATCCTGTGGATCGCCCTCTCAGGTTTATGCACCCGACAAATACAGAAAAGAGGGAGATCAAACCGGATTTGAATCTGTGAGAACCTGGGCCTACGCCGTGAAACCGGCTGACCACGTTGAAGACAGCTGGCAGCTGGATGCATTTGAAAATGATCAGTATCATTTATGTGTTTACGGACCGAACGGATTCTTCAGGGAATTTTCCGGAGACGGAGCGGATCCTGCAATAGAAGTGCTTTGCGAGTATGAAGGAAGGTCCGGCGGAAAAAGCAAGCTTACCGGAAATATTGTATTGAATCTTCAGAATACCGGTGACCTGCCGATGACGGTAGAAATTAAAGACAACGCCTATAAGGCCCACCCAATCGAAAAAACATTGCAGAAGGCGGGAACAGCAGGAGATCGAAGTGTAGTAGTGCTGAATCTTTCAAAAAGTTTTGGCTGGTACGATTTCAGCGTGAAACTAAGCGGAGGGGGATCCTTTGAAAAAAGATATGCCGGACGGATAGAAACAGGCAAACACAGTTACAGCGATCCTTATATGGGCAGAATGCTGTAAATTTCTGAATGGTTAATCAAGTCTTTAAATCCTATTACGACGCTGTGGTCATCGGTGCAGGAGTTGGTGGATTAACTGCTGCCGCGCTACTGAGCAAGGCTGGCCTTTCAGTATGCGTTCTGGAAAAAGAACCCAGGGTGGGAGGCTACCTGGCCGGATTCCGGAGAAATCATTTTATTTTTGATACCGCTATTCACTGGCTGAATCAATATGGGAAAGAGGGTATGGTGAACAAATTATTCAGTGTTCTGGGAAGCGACCATCCGGTGGCCATTCCGCAAACCAGGATCCGCAGGTACAAGGGCGAACAATTCGATTTTTTACTCACCAACAATCCCGATGAATTAAAGGAGCAGTTGATTGCGCGCTTTCCGCACGAAAAAAAAGGGATTATCCGCATGTTCAGACAGGCGGAGAAAATCGGCCGTTCATTCAAAAACTACAATCGGATATTCAGGTCGGAGGAGACCATGTCTTTTCTTGGAAAATTAAAGCATAAGTTCAGAATGCTGGAATTTGCCATTCCCTTCATTCCTTATGTTTCTTACTCCGGTGAAAAAGGATTAAAAAAAGGACTGAATAATTTCTTCAAAGATCCTGAATTGCAGCAATTGTTCACCGGTGAAAATGAACTGCTCGGATGCATGGTTCCCATTGGTTGGTCATATTATGGCGATTTCCAAAGTCCTCCAAAAGGAGGAAGTCAGGTGATCCCTTTATGGCTTCAACATATCGTAGAATATTACAAAAACCAGGTGTGCCTGCAATGCTCTGTGAAGAAGATACTGATCCGGGACGGCCGCTGCTCAGGATTAACCTTTGATCACCGCGGTCGCTCGTACGAGGTGGAAAGTAAATACGTCGTTGCGGCTTGTGATATTGAAACCCTTTATGAACACATGCTGCCCTCTGATGCTGTTCCCCGCAAATTAAAAAAGAAACTGGAAGATGCGGATCTTTACAGTTCTTCCATAACCATTTCCCTGGCACTCGATTGCACTGCTGAGAAACTCGGTTTTAATGAAGAGCTGATTCATCTGGTAGAT
>PLEB01000009.1 GCA_003136915.1 Chitinophagaceae bacterium | reverse complement strand
GGCAATATCAATTTCTCTTCTGATCATTGCCGTGATCATATTTTTTAATTTCGCATCCTGTTTTCTTTTTGCATTCACCTGGGCAGTAAGTTCCTTTTGCTGGCTCTTCAATTTATCAACTATCACTTTTTTTTCCTGCTGTTGCCTTTCAAGCTGCGTCATTTCTTTATCCTGCTCCTGTAGCACGACATTTTTTCTTTGTTTGGTTCCCGATAATATTTGAATCCGGTTCTCCAGCATATCCTGGGTGCGTAAAATATTTTCAGCCTGCATCTCCCTGTAGCTGCGATAAGATTTTAAATAAGCAACCCGTTTAATAGCATCGTTGAAACTGGATGCAGAAAAAATAAAATTGATAAAATCATAATTACTCCGGTTCTTATATGCGTATACCATACTATTGGCATATTCCCTCTTCAGGGTGTCCAAAATGCGTGACATTTTATTGACTTCTTTTTGTGCCAGGAAAATGTTGTTATTAAGATTTCTTATTTCGCCGCTGATGTTGTCAATAATATTTCCCTTAAGGTCCATTTTTTTATTGATTAGCGAGAGCTGGCCGATATTTACTTTTGCAGTTTTTCTCGTTTCATTTAAAGTTTTTTCAGTTTCGGCTATTTCTTTTTTAAGTTGGTCCCGCTGGCTTTGCAATGCATCTTTATCATCAGGCTGTTGTGCAGATGCTCCCAGAAAAAGAAAAAGAAAAGCTACTACTGTTATGATCGTCTTTGGCATGCGCAGGAATTTATGAGAAAGAATTATGAGGTTCATCAATGCAGAAAGCAATAATTAAAGTAACGTTTATTTTGTTTTATAATTCCTGGGAATGCTAAAGGGAAACGATAATTCCTTGTTAAACTCATATTGTTTGAATAACAGGCTTATGTCCACCTTCGTTTTTTCTGCAACAGTTATTTCACGATAGGTCGCAAAAAAAACATTATCATGTTTTTCATATCCTCCGTAAGTAAGATCCGCCGTGCGGTTCTGGTCAATATCGATGTCATCCAGTTTACTTCTTTCAATAAGATCTGTATCATCCGAAACAGTAAGAAGGTTTTTGAAAAATTTCCCCACAGTTCCTATTAAGATATGATTTTCTGTTTGCCTGAATGCAACTATGCTGTCGCCTACATAAATTGGATTGCCAATAATTAAATCCTGAAGGGTCGAGAAGTTTAGTGGGATCTGTGCGATATCTGCAACATAGCTGAATGAGTGGTGTTCAACTTTCTTATTCAGCTTATTAACAATAATAATAGAATCTTTGGTTATAAGAATTCTGAAAGCCTCAATGCTGAGGAATGTGGCGCTTATAGAAATCCACAACACGCTGTCTTTGTACAATCTTACAAAAGCATTAAAGTCTGGTTGTTTACCTTTTTTATCTTCGTATTGTACTTTTATTTTTGCAGAAAAGGTGGTAAACTGTATCCTGTTTTTCTCAAGTAATTTTAAAATATTGGTAGCGCCATTCAAAGAATCGGTGGTCGTTACGCCCGGGGTTACCACCAGATTGGTATCTCTTTTATTAATTGNNCAATATGATACCCATCATGATTTTACCCAGATATTTTATCATTGCATGTTCTTTTAAAATCAAATGGTCCCGGTATGTCCAAACCCACCCTCGCCCCTTAAAGAGTTTTGTAATTGCTGCACGTGTTGCAGCAATGCTTTTTCCACTTTCGATATAACGACCTGGGCTATACGCTCTCCGTTGCTGATGATTTGTTCCTGGTTAGATAAATTTATCAAAATAACTTTCAACTCTCCCCTGTAATCGCTGTCAATTGTTCCGGGCGAATTTAAACAGGTGACACCCCGCTCTATAGCCAGGCCGCTTCGGGGCCTCATTTGGCCCTCATAGCCATGGGGAATTTCAAAATAAAGTCCTGTCGGAATCATGGCTCTTTCCAAAGGTTGCAATATAACGGGTATTTGCAGGCTGGCCCTTATATCCATTCCTGCAGAACCATTGGTTGCGTATTCAGGTAAATTATTTCCTGATGTATTAATGACCTTTATTACCACATCATGCATTGCGGCAAAGATAAGAATGCATTTCAGCACTTAAAAAATAAAGTTGACCCTAACTAATAAACGGCATAAGCAAAGCGGTAGCGTAAGCCGCCACACCTTCTTCGCGGCCTACAAAGCCCATCTTTTCTGATGTGGTTGCTTTAATGGAAACAGCATTTTCATCTACAGAAAGAATTTCGGCGATTACTTTTTGCATTTGAGGAATATATGGTTTTATTTTAGGTTCTTCGAGACAAACCGTGGAATCAATATTTCCGACTCTGTAACCGGCTTCTGAAATAAGCCGGGAAGTTTTTTGAAGGAGTATTCTACTGTCAATATTTTTAAATTCATCAGAAGTATCAGGAAAATGAAAACCAATATCGCCAAGACATGCCGCCCCAAGCAATGCATCGCATATTGCGTGAAGTAATACGTCGGCATCACTGTGGCCAAGCGCCCCTTTCACATGAGAAACCTGCACGCCACCGATCCAGAATTCTCTCCCGGTAACCCATTGATGAAAATCAATCCCAAATCCTATTCTAAATGGCATTGTCATTATTTGTTGAACTATCAGGTATTATTGAAATTTATATTTTTACAAATATAATCTGAATCGGAATGATTGTCTTTAGGAATGTAAAACTTATGGGCCATCATGCTCATAGGTGCGCAACCTCCTTCGGGAGCCATTATACCAAAAAAAAACGCCTTACAAAAGAGCGTTTTGAAATTTTATTTTATAAAAATTCTATTGTGGCGTAGTGGCACTACTTACAACAGTTTCTTTATCGAGGTTAAAAACAATACTGAAACGCACCGTGTTTGACAATGGATTGCGGTTAATACCACTTCCGGAAGGAATGAGGTAAGAAAAATTTAAGCCGAACATATCGTAGTTCAGGCCCGCGCCAACGGTAAAATATTGACGGTCGCCTTTTGTTGGATTTTCATAGAAATATCCCGTACGGAAAGCAAACTGATTATTATAAGAATACTCTGCACCGACTGATATCTGGAATTCCTTCATTTCTTCACTAAAGCCGCCGGGTGCATCTGTAAATGAACTGAACCAGCTACTTACTACACCTTTGCTATGATAATCTACCAATCCGGCAGAATCACCAAGGGCTGGGGGAGTAGGAACCAAAAGTTTATTAACGTCCAATGCGAAGGTAACCTTGTCGCTTTCATCAAAAGCTTTCACATAAGCAATTCCCAAACCCATGTTTGCAGGTATATAATCTTTTTCCGATGCGTCATTTGTATAAGAAATTTTTGAACCAAGATTAGAAAGCGCTATACCCCAGTTTAAGC
>PLEB01000367.1 GCA_003136915.1 Chitinophagaceae bacterium | reverse complement strand
TTTTTTTGCTTTCACCTATAATTAAATTACTCAGGATCTTTTTGACTTCCCGGGTCGAGACCTCTTCCCCGCTATCGGTGCTCAAAGATTCACTGAAAAAGAATTTGAGCCGGTAGGTGCCAAATTCAGTTTGAACAAATTTACTGTTTGCCACGCGGCTGACAGTTGAAATATCCAGACCTGTTCTTTCCGCAATATCTTTCAGTATCATGGGTTTTAAAGAAGTTTCATCTCCTGAAACAAAAAACTCATGCTGATAATCCATGATGGTCTGCATGGTATTGATCAGGGTTTGTTGACTATGTATAATGGCATCAATAAACCATTTGGCGGCGTCGATTTTTTGTTTGATGAAGAGCACGGCCTCCTTTTGTCTTTTATCTTTTTTTGTTCCACGGTCGTAGTCCTTGAGCATGTCCCGGTATCCGTCGCTGATACGCAGATCGGGGGCATTCCTGGAATTCAGGGTCAACTCGAGTGAACCTGCATTATTATAAATAAAGAAATCAGGAACAACATAACCTTCTCCTTTGCCGGTTCCTCCTACATGTCCGCCAGGCTTGGGATTCAGTTTGACGATCTGTTTGATCACGTCGCGGAATTCATCTTCGGAAATATTAAGTCCGCGTTGAATCTTATCATAATGTTTTTTGGTGAATTCATCAAAGTAATCGGAGAGCACCTGGATGGCAAGTGTTACGCTTTTTCCTTCTGCTTTTTTTCTTTCTAACTGGAGCAGCAGGCTTTCCTGCAGGTCACGGGCNNTCATCCACAATGGAAGCCGTTTCCCTGCGCAGGTACCCATCGTCGTCAATGCTGCCGGCAATCTGCTCGGCAATCTTACGCGTTCTGTCGTCCAGCTTCAGCATACCCAGCTGATCGAGGAGCAATTCGTAAAAACTTGTTTCTACTTTATGGGAGATCGTCTTGTTATCATCCTGTTCCGGGTAGTTTTCATCCCTCAATTTATAATCAGACACGTCATCGTCGTGATCATTCACATAGTCGCTGATATCAATATTATCGTATTCATCCTGGGTCCCTTCCATCTCAAATTCCTCATCCTCACTTTCAAATTCATCCTTTGTATCCTCCGTTAATCCGTCATCATGGTCATCTTCAGCCACTTCCAGGGCAGGGTTTTCTTCGAGCTCCTCCTTAATCCGCTCCTCCAGGTTGGCAGTAGGCACCTGCAACAGTTTCATCAGCTGAATCTGCTGCGGGGACAGTTTTTGCAGTAACTTTTGCTGTAATGACTGACTTAATGCCATCTTGATAGGGGGTTATTCGCACTGAGGGCGGAAATTTTTTTAGAAAATCCGCCAATTCCACAAAAATCGCGCCGTAAATTTACATACAAATATGAAAAGTAGGTCCCAACGAATTATTTGTTTTGTTGTTGTTCTGCTAGCGCATGCTTATTTTATGCCTGTAAAAGCACAGGAAAAGGCAAAACCTGCATTGGTAATGGATTTCCAGGGGCTGTCTTTGCCAGGGGAAGTGTCAAAAAATGGGGATAAAAATTTTTCTCCAAAACCAGAAATTTTCAATTTTTCGGGTTACCAGGGCATGATTTCCCTAAATCAGAACGAATTTTCAGAAAAACTAATCCCCTCGAACTATTATTACGTCCATTCCGGCTTTTTCTGTAAAAGAGAATGGGAACTGGAAAAAGCGACCCATATTCCTTTCCGGTTCAGGCTAGGTTCGCTTGATGACTGTAATGTGTTTGAGGGGAAGCGGTAGGCAGAACCTTCCTGATTGCTGCCGCTATTCCGCTGGCTTTTTCATAAAGCTGCTCTTCAGTCCAGGAAAGACTGATGGCGGTGGAGATACAACGGCTCATGACAGCATCGCTCCTGCTGAAGTCCTGTACCTGTAATTTCTTGAGCGCCCCGGCCTGCGCATCGGTCAGCCGGTTCAGTGTTTCCACCTGCTTCAGGTGATCCCACTTACGGATATAATGCCAGTTGTGTTCATACCAATAAAAATTGCCCGCCAGAATATTCTTTGACTTCATTTCAGCGACCACGGCTTGTGTTAATTCGACACTGGGAAGGAACCAGCTAAGGAAAGTATGGCTATCCCCTTCGGGGTCGGGGATTACCCTTAAACTGACACCCGGAATGCGGGAAAGCGTTTCCATGAGATATTGATGGCTCTTTTTCTGGATGGCAAGGAAAGTGTTGAGCTTCCGGATTTGGGCAAGGCCGACAGCAGCGTGCAATTCAGAAATCCGGAAATTGTTTCCGGGGAAGGGATGCATCTCGGCGCCACGGTCCATTCCCTGGTGATCGTGCCCGTGATCAGAATACCCGTCACAGCGGGTGTAAATGGCTTTATCGTTCGTCAGGACTGCACCACCTTCAGCACAAGTGACGGTCTTTACAAAATCGAAGGAAAGCGCACCGGCATCGCCAATGGTGCCGAGGAATTTTCCTTTATAAGAAGCGCCAATACTCTGGCAGGCATCCTCCAGCATGAGCAGCTTGTGTTCCCGGCATATGGTCTGGATTGCATCCAGGTCCGCCATGCTTCCGCACATGTGCACTGGCATTATGCAGCGGGTAGCCGGCGTGATCGCCTTTTTTATCGCCTGGGGATCGATGGTAAGGGAATCATTTACATCTACAATCACCGGAATTGCACCTACGCTCAATACAGCTTCAAAGCTTGCGACGAAAGTAAAGGATGGCATGATCACCTCGTCGCCGGCCCCGATACCCAGGGCCGCAAGCGCTACAGTAAGTGCAGAAGTGCCGCTGGACGTGAGCTGCGCATAATGGCAATTCAGTTGTTTACAAAGGGCTTCTTCCAGGTCCTTTGCTTTCCATATCCCTTTACGTGGTCCGTCAAAGCCGTACCGCATGAGGATTCCGGACGACAAAACCTCGTTAACTTCTTTTCTTTCCTCTTCTCCAAATAATTCAAATCCGGGCATGATCAGGTATGATTATGGATGGAAAAATATTGATGCACACAAAGGTAAAATCTTTTATACTCATTGCAGCGCTATTTAGCCTTCTTACTTCCCTGAATGGACAATCCCCGCAAAAAGGCAGGGCTTCAACAAATGCCGTCTCCCTCCAGGGAAAATGGTATTTGCAAGCGGTGCTCCCAAGCGATACATCGGCCGGCCGCGTGCCTGAAATTATTTTTGATATAAATCAAAATGGCTTTTCGGGGAATACAGGATGCAATACCATGCGTGGAAAAGTTCGCATAACAGATTCTTCAATTGTTTTCGATGATCAGATTGAGACCACTAAAATGCATTGCGTCGGCTACAATGAAGAGGCATTTCTGAAAAACCTGGTCCGCTGCGACGGATATAAAATTCGCAATGGCATGCTCATCCTGATGGTTAGTGGCAACGAGTCATCCCGATGGAGCAGGCAAATAATAAAACCTAAAAAAACACTAAAGGCCTGAGGGTCTATTTACTTATCTTCTTTTCAGTTTCCTGAGTTGCAGGCAATAGCAGTCTTCGTAAATTGCATGCATGCAGGATTATCTTCAGG
>PLEB01000133.1 GCA_003136915.1 Chitinophagaceae bacterium | reverse complement strand
GGCGCTTGTTGGCGGAGGAGGGATACCTCAACCCGGGGAAATTTCCCTGGCACATAATGGCGTTTTGTTCCTGGATGAACTGCCTGAATTCAAAAGAGCTGTACTGGAGGTTATGCGCCAGCCCATGGAAGAAAGAAAAGTGAATATCAGCCGGGCTAAAATGACCATTGATTTTCCGGCCAGCTTCATGCTCCTGGCCTCCATGAATCCATGCCCCTGCGGTTTCTATAATCATCCCGAACGGGAATGCAGTTGTGCGCCGGGAGCTGTACAGAAATACCTGAATAAAATTTCAGGCCCTTTACTTGACCGGATCGACCTTCATGTGGAAGTGACCCCGGTAGGTTTCGCAGAATTATCCTCGGGTACTGCAGAAGAATCTTCAGCCGTGATCAGGGAAAGAGTAATGTGCGCAGTCAAAAAGCAGGCGGAGAGATTCGGGGATCATCCGGGAATCTATGCAAATGCACAAATGGATAGCAGTTTGCTTAAAAAAATATGCGTTCTTAACAATGCCGGATCTGCCCTCTTAAGGTCCGCGATGGAAAAATTGAATCTGTCTGCCCGCGCATTTGATCGAATTCTGAAAGTTTCCAGGACGATCGCAGATCTTGCCTCTTCGGATGAAATAAAAACGGAGCATCTGGCCGAAGCCATTCAATACAGAAATCTGGACAGGGAATCCTGGGCAGGTTAAAATAATGTTAATTAATTGCCGCTGAAAATGATGAGATACCAGTATTCAATTCCGCCCTGAAAGAAAATATGCTTTTCAGAATTTGTCTTGCGGTAAGACGAATAATTTTAATATCCAGGGAGGGACTGGCGTTGCGCACATAAAATGCATCCCATTGGTAGCGGTGGAAAATGCTCTGAAAGGTAACGGTCGGTCCCCGGTATCCTTTTACCTGGGCCATCCCTGTAATGCCGGGTTTTGCATAAAAACGGAGGTTATAATTAGCAACTGTCTGGCTAAAAATTTCATTATCTTTTTGCATAAAGGGCCTGGGTCCAACGATACTCATATCGCCCAATAAAACATTTACGAATTGAGGTAATTCATCCAGGCTGGTAACCCTCAGAAAACGGCCGAGCCTGGTTATCCGCGGGTCATTTGCCATGGCCTGCTGCGAATCGCAATCTTTATTCACTATCATGGTTCTGAGTTTGAGACATTGGAAAGTCATTCCCAGAAACCCCACGCGCCTTTGCATAAAAAAAATAGGTCCCCGCGAATCCAGTCTGATCAGGATCGCCAGCACCGGTATCAGCCAACTCAAGACGAAAATAATGATGAAGGAAGAAATCAGAATATCAAAAGCGCGTTTTCCAGCTAAGTATAAACCATTACGAGAGATTCTTTCTATCCGGTCCGCAGAAGCTAAGGACCCATGAAAATTATACGAATAACTGCTTCTCAAAATTCCAGGCATAAGATTCCAGATTTTAACGCTAACAAATTCCCTTTCGGCTACATTCCTGATCAACCAAATTTCCTGCCAAGCCTTTTACCCAAATTTGCAGTTTGGATATTATTAACAGATAACCCCCTGCATAATCAAACAAGACAATCCATTTTGATAAAAGGTTGCTTTAAATTAGTAGATTTTCAAAAATGGATAAACGAATGATCTCATAAATTATTGCGTAACATCTGATTGCGGGGTTATCTTTGGCAGGATCCCACAACGACTTCAGGATGCTTAAGAGAATTTTCCCCATTGCCCTCCTTACCGGAAGCGGCCAGTTATTTTCCCTTTTTGCGCTCAAATATATTTCCAGGTTTGGAACCTCCCTGGATCTGAAGGCCATTGGACAAACAGACTCATTGGTGCTGTTCATGCTGAATGGAATTGCTTTGGGATTGCAGACCGCAGCTATGCGGGACCTTGCGCTGGCGGAGGATTGGAAGTCGGATTTCCAGAAAGCCCAGTCCGCCCGATTCACCCTTTCTCTCCTTTTTTGCGCCGGCTCACTGCTGGCTTTCTTTAACCCATATTATTTTCTTTTTTTATTTGCGCCGGTGCTGGCCATGAATGGCGACTATGCCCTGTACGCCAGAAGTCATCCCATCGCGGGCGCTTCAGTAGGTTTTAGCCGCTTGTTCCTTCCTTATGGGGCGATCATGGTGACGGCCCACATTCGTCCCGAACTTATTATACCTGTTTATATTGTTTCCACCGTGATCACTTATTTTTTGAGCAATCTTTTCATTTCCGGATATCTGAAAACGCCAGCCATTTCACAGCCCTCGTTTAAAAATCTGCACCTGTATATTAAAAGCATGCCGATAGGCGTGGAAATATTATCGCTTTATTTCATTGGAATGGGTCTCATGATGGTGATTCCTTATTTCTATTCCAACAGCACAGTCGCCCTGGCCTTTGTGGGATTAAAATTTTATGTGCTCTTTAAAGGCGTTTTGCGGATCATTCATCAGGCATTTATCCGCGAAATGAACTCGTTTGAAGTTTGCCTTCGCGTGGATCAGCTGTGCATGCTGGCCGGTATCAGCTTTACGGTTTTCATGATATGTTTTCCGAAAACCGTTATCGGTATCTTTTTCGGAGAAAAATATTTAAGTGATTCCGTTTATTTCATCCTTTTGGCCATAGCCGGTCTGATTTATTCCAGCTTTTCCAGTTTTATCATACGTGCCATGCTGGAAAGGAAAGATATTCCGAATGCGATTGCAGCCCTTGCAAGCGCACTATTCACAATTTGTTTGAATATCGTCTTATCTTATTTGAACCCCTCAGCCGTTTCCATAGGCGTTAGCCTGATTGCCGGTGAATTGGCTTTTGCCATTTCCATGGTCTTCATCCTGCATCACAAAAGTTTGGTCAGGGACCGCCTGGTCTTCTTTCTGAAAAATATTTTCATTGTGGCTATTCCAGTACTCATCGCCGGTTTATTTGGTGACCATTTAAAAAACCTGCTGATTGCATTTTTGCTTTTTGGAGGATTGATGGCCATAGTACATTACAAAAAATTCGCATTCGGGGTAAGAATGGCATAATACTATATTTGCAAACATGGATCTACCCGGGCCTAAACAACCGCTCCACTCCTTTTTGGAAAAACAAAGCTTTCAGCCCAACCGCTTCAGCATTCTTTACCATCCGTTTTATTTTATCCGCCGGGATCTTTATAAACAGATCCGCAAACATGCTCCTTCCTTATCCGGAAACCTGCTGGACTTCGGCTGTGGCCGTAAGCCTTATGAAAATCTATTTACGGTTAGCAGTTATACTGGTGTCGATGTGGAATCCGGCGGTCACGATCACCGGAGGTCAAGGGTGGATGTATATTACGATGGAAAGCATCTCCCGTTTGAGAATGAAAGTTTTGATGCTCTTTTTTGCAGTGAAGTGTTGGAACATGTGTTTGATCCCGATGAGATTTTGAGTGAGATCGGAAGAGTTTTAAGAAAAGGGTCACTCGCACTGATCACAACCCCGTTCTGCTGGAACGAGCATGAAATCCCTTTCGATTATGCACGGTACAGCAGCTTTGGGATGGAATACCTGCTGAAAAAAAATGGATTCCGCGTGAAAGAGCTGGATAAGAGCGGCAATTTTCCCAGGGTTTGTTTCCAGCTGAGTGCACTTTATTTCTACGAGATCTTTAAAAGATATGGAATGGCCGGAAAATTGCTCGCTCAAATATTCATTACTCCAATCAATCTGATCGGATCCTTGATTGCTGCAGTTTTGCCACACAACCGAAGCCTCTATTTCAATAATATTATCCTGGCGGAAAAGTGCTGATGACTAAAAAAAATATATCATACCTGCTCTTCGTAATTGCACTTGGCTATATTATTTCCCCCTGGTTCTTTGAAAAAAACCTCCTGTTTAATGAAATTCTTTCTGCGGCCGGACTGGCCATCCTTTATTACCGCAGATTTAAAATTGCCAATGATCCGATTACCCTTTGTATGATCGGTTTGCTTTGCTGGAGTGCATTCCAGATGCTGGTTTCCCTGCTGCGGATGGACAGCCTCTATTATTACCTTCGAAATCTGGTGATCAGTTATTCCATGCTCACTTATTTTATTGGTTTCTATTGCCTGCTGTATCTGCCAGCCTTTATCCGTAAAATAAGAGGATGGCTCCGTTGGTACATCGGCCTTTTTCTTTTTATACCGGTATCACGGTTTTTATTCGAACGCTTCGGAGAAGCCATGCTCTTTCCGGCATTGTTCAGGAAACCACTGCGTCGATGGGTACCCTGGTCGCTTATTGTGATGAACCTGATCTATGGAATAACCTACAGTTCGCTTACTGCCTGGATCCTGGCGGCATTTTATCTGCTCCTGTTTATTTCGCCCGGATACGCATTTTTTAAACAATCGGTGCTTCTGATTTGCGGCGTATTTCTCATTGTATTCATCTGCTTTATACCCGATCTTTCATTGATCGCCAACCGCTTCAGTCCTTACACGTTTAATGGCATTTCCGATGTCATGCATTCCAGCCGATTCCTTTCCATTGATCCCAACAGCACATGGAGGCTGATTCTCTGGAAACAGGTATTGGTGGACCATTTTCCTCTGAATCTTATCGGGATTGGTTTTGGTACACCTATGTTTAAATATTTTCCGATAGAAGACTATTCTAAACTAAGCACCTTGCCCTATGTGCTGGGCGCCCACAATTCCTACGTTTATCTTTTCGGCCGGCTCGGATTGCCGTATGTGCTGTGCATGGTGGGCGCCTACCTTTACCTGTTCAAGGAATACTTCTATCACAAGGCATACTATTATGCAAACAAGCAGATCCTGCTTTTCTGGAGTTTTTTTGCAGCTACTGTAATTGCCTTATTCAATCCTGCCCTGGAATCGCCGATCTATGCGGGCGCATACTGGTTGCTGTTAGGCTTTACGGCGAGGGCGATTTATAATCGGAACCATCCAATGATCAATACCCCCCATGAGGATTCTCTTCATCCATAACAAATACCGGCAGGCAGGCGGGGAGGATACTGCCCTTGCTCTTGAAACAGCCCTGCTGAACAAGAAGGGACATGCGGTGGAAACACTGATCTTCGATAATGAAGAAATCGGCCAGGGAGCCATAGCAAAGATCCAGGCTCTCAAAAATGCACTTTATAACCGGTCATCCGAAAAAAAACTGATCCTTAAGATCCGGGAGTTTGGTCCGGATATCATTCATGTGCATAATCTTTTCTTTGTGGCTTCACCTTCTATTTTATCCGGTGCAGCGAAAATGCATATCCCGGTTGTCTTAACAGTTCATAATTACCGGCTCATTTGTTGCAATGCCATATTGCTAAGAGATAACCAACCCTGTGAAATTTGTGTTAAAAGGAAACTTCCGTTAGCCGGTGTTCGTTACAGGTGTTACAGGGATTCTGCAATTGCCAGTGGGATGGTCACCCTGGTAACCGGGATTCATAAATTCAGGCATACCTGGCAAACCAAGGTGGGGAAGTATATCGTTTTGACAAAATTTGCAAAAGATAAGCTTTTCGAATCTTCACTTGGCATACCATTGGAGCAGCTGGTGGTTAAACCGAATTTTGTTGCTGACCAGGGGGTGGGGAGCCTGCCCAGGGAAGGGTTTTTTTTATTCGCCGGCCGGTTATCCAGGGAAAAAGGGCTTAATACCCTGCTGGAAGCGTTTCGGGATATGCCCGGGCAGACCTTGATCATAGCAGGAGAAGGGCCCGAAAAAAATTTATTGGAAGTTGAATATCAAGGAAGTGAAAATATTCGTTTTCTAGGACAATTGGATAGAGTTGAACTATCGGTTTTGATGAAAAAATGCAGGGCGCTTGTGTTTCCCTCATTATGGTATGAGGGCTTACCCTATGTTATTTTAGAAGCATTTTGCGCCGGCACACCTGTTATCGCCTCCAATCTTGGGGCTATGTCTGACCTGATAAAGGACGGATATAACGGGATGCATTTTAAACCTGGAAATGCCTTGGACCTCAAAGAAGCGGTCAGGCGTTTTGGGGAAAACAGGAATGATTTGTATGCGAATGCGCGACAGACCTACCTGGATCATTATCATCCCGAAATTCACTACATATCCGTAATGGAAATATATGATACCACAATTAAAATCCATCAAGCCAAGGCCGGTTAGAAAGGTAAGGATCATTAGCCTGAACGTTGATGTGATTTCCCTGGAAGACAGTATCCTAGAGGTCATGGATTGGGGAATGAGTTATACGCCTTCTTATGTATGCTTCGCAAACGTGCATATGCTGGTGGAAGCCCACAGGAATCTTACTTTTCGCAGACAGGTCAACAATGCTTCCATGGTTTTGGCAGATGGTACGCCAATAGTTAAATCCTGTTACTGGATGTATGGCAAAACCCAGGAAAGGAAAGCAGGGATGGACTTTATGCCGGTAATACTAAAAGCCGCAAACGAATCCAGGGCTTCCGTTTTTTTATACGGATCTTCCGAAAAGGTTCTTGAAAAGATGGTTGAGCGGATTCGGCAGGAATATCCGCTGATCAATATTTGCGGACAAATTTCTCCGCCCTTCCGGGAAATGACTGCCCACGAGCAGGACGCCCATATAAGACAAATCAATTTCTCCGGGGCAAACCTCGTACTTGTTTCCCTGGGCTGTCCGAAACAGGAAAAATGGATGGCAGACCATTCTAAAAGAATTAATGCCGTTTTATTGGGCCTTGGAGGTGCCTTTTCGGTATTTGCAGGCATACGCAAGCGTGCGCCGGGATGGATGCAAAACAGCGGCCTGGAATGGCTTTACCGGTTATTTCAAGAGCCCGGCAGAATGTTTAAACGTTATCTTTACACCAATACTTATTTTATTTTTCTTCTTGCCAGAAAAATGATCAACAGATGAATAAGCCTTACAGGCTTGTCCGCAAATTTTTCTTCCACGAACCGACGGTCTATCTGATCTTTTGCATTGGCATCGTTTATTCGATGTTTTTCTGGCCCTTACTGAATTCCATTTGTTGCATATCCCTCGGCGTTTACTGGCTGATCTTTTCCAGGAAATCCTTCCGCTTCAAAAGCAAAGAATTCCGGCTGGTGGTCCTTTTTATCAGCCTTTACCTTGTTTCCATGATCGGAATGTTTTATACTGCTAACCTGCAAAAGGGGTTTTTCTGGTTGCAATTGCAGTCGGCCCTCCTCCTTTTTCCACTGGTGATGGGTTGCTCAACCGTAATGAACCCGAAAATGGTGCGCACAATACTAACCCATTTTATCCTGGCCAATCTTTTAGCTGCCCTGCTCGGCCTGGTTCATGGTTTGGCTGAGTACCATCCGGCGGCTGTCAATGGATTTGATGAAGGGTATGCCTTTCTCTTCCCTCACAGTTATCCGTTTATCATGGGTTTGAATTGCCTGATGAGCCTGGTCCTGATCGCGGAAAAAAAATACGATTCAATTTTTGACCGGCGCTGGCTGATCATCCTGTCCGTTCTTTTTTTATCAGTCTACCTGCTTCTGCTGAATGTCAGGCTGATTTCCGTATGCTGGCTGCTGATCCTGATCTATTATATCTTCCGCTTTATTCCCGGGCGCTCCTATCGTTTTTTGATCAGTCTGATTGTCATATCCCTGGCCTGCATAACTTTTTTCAAAATTCCCCTGTTCCGGGATAAATGGGATGAACTCAAAAATTATAACGGACAGGGAGTGATCCTTTTGGATAAGGATGCTTCTCTCGGAAGAAGCTGGGGAGGTGCTTCCATCCGGATGGCGCTATGGAAATGCAGTGAAGATCTTATCCTGCGCCATCCATTAACGGGTGTGGGCACAGGAGATATTCAGGACAGCCTGCAACAGGCTTATGAGCAAAGGAAGTTCTATTTTGCTTCACGATATAACAGCTACAATATCCACAATCAATACCTGAATATGCTGCTCGGCTTTGGTGTGGGCGGCCTGGCCGTCTTACTTGCATGTATGATTGTCCCGGCCCTGATCCTTAAAGGAGACCCCTTCGTCAGGGTAAGGCTGGTTTTTTTACTGCTTTTTTTTCTGATCTGCTTTACCGAGGTCATCCTGGACATCAATAAAGGGATTATTTGGTATTCTTTTTTTAATTCGATATTTGCATTTGGTGCAGGTCAGAAAGAAGTCAAACCCTACCCTGCCGCCTAAAAACCTAACTGTACAGATTCATGCAAGAAAATCGGCCCGCCTCAGAACCGGAAATTGATCTCTTTTATTTTTTGCGGCCAATCAGCAACCTTGGAAAAAAAATCTGGGACCTTATCGTCTATTATTTCAGGACTCTGAAAAAAAACCTTCTTTTTTTCCTGGTTATCATCATCTTGTGCGGCCTGACAGGATTCCTGGTACGCTATATTATTAAACCGGGCTATAAAACGGAAGCCATTTTCGTATCCCATGTTATTCCGAGCGGAGTGTGTATTGAAATGCTGGATGGCCTGAACAGTCATGCGCTGCTCCTTGACCAGGAGCTGAATATCAGCTCGCCCGCAGCTGCCGGTATCCGGAAAATAGAAATGGAGGAAATGAAGCCCCAGCGTCTGCGAAGGAGTTACGATTCCCTGATATATAATAACGGAGACACGGCGTTGGCTACATTCAGTGTAACGCTTATCCTGGATGATTTTAAATACCTCGATACCGTTCAGCGCGCCCTCTTAGAATATCTCGATCATTCTCCCTATGCCCTCAGAAGGTCGTCTGCAAGAAAAGATGCGCTTATTTCACTCAGGGAATCCCTGGTGAAGAAGTTGGAAAGTATGGACAGCGTCCAGGAGACTGTTAACAGCAGCATAATGCCCCGCAGGGAATACTCAACAGGGAGGCCCATCAATCCGGTTGACCTGTATAAGGCAACCCTTTTTTACAATAAGCAAAAGATAGACATTGACCAGGAGCTTTCCATCATGGATAATGTGGAGGTGCTGAAGCCGTTTACCCGCTACGCATTTTTCAATTATCCAAACTATTTGAATTTGTTTTTGTTGGCAATAGCAGGCGGCATTATACTGGCCGGGATAATTACTCCCTGGTTAGGTAAAAAACCGAAATTGTTATGAAGACTTTGCTAACTTATCTGAAACCTTATAAATGGCTGGTAAGCCTTACCCTCCTGCTTGCCAGCGTGAATATCGGATTCTCTCTTGTTGACCCGATCATATTTGGGAAGATCGTGAACCTTTCCAACGAATACGTCCAGGCCAGAAAACTGCATAATATTTTTACGGCCGACCGCTTTTTCACCGCGTTCTCATGGAAGCACCCGGGAGTGATCAATTTATTGCTGCTTTCCATCGCCGTGGCCATGGTGAGCCGTTTCGCTAAAAACTTCCAGGACTATTTTATGAATGTGGTGGTGCAGAAGTTCGGCGCCAAAGTTTTCACCGACGGACTCCAGCACGCTATGAAACTTCCTTACCAGGAATTTGAGGATCAGCGCAGCGGAGAAACCCTGGGTGTATTGCAAAAGGTAAGAGAGGATACGGAAAGGTTCATGAATTATTTTATCAATGTTCTTTTTGGCGTAATCATGGGCGTGATCTTCGTTTTTACCTATGCAGCCATCTGGATACACTGGAGCATCCCGATTGTTTATCTTACCGGCATTCTGCTCCTGACATTCTTCAGCAATGTGCTGAGCAGAAAGATCAAGAGCATTCAAAAGAACATTGTTTCCCAAACCACCTCGCTGGCAGGTTCTACAACCGAATCACTCAGAAATATCGAACTGGTGAAAAGCCTGGGGCTTACCCAGGAAGAAGTAACGCGATTGAATAAAAATACATATAAGATCCTCGGGCTCGAACTGACCAAGGTAAAACGAATCCGCAGCATCAGTTTTGTTCAGGGAACTTTTGTGAATACACTGCGGCAGGTGATCCTTTTCATTTTGATGTGGCTGATATTTAAAGACAAAATGAATGCAGGGCAACTGGTGACCATGCAGATTTTCTCCTTCTTTGTATTCGGGCCGCTGCAGGATATCGGCAATATCATTATGTCTTACCGCGAAGCTGAGGCATCCCTGAATAATTTCGACAACCTGATGAAAAAAGTTCCGGAATCCCAGGCTTTAAATCCAAAACATCTGGGTAAGATCGAGCAACTCAGTTTCCGGAATGTTGTTTTCAAGCATAAATCCGTTCAGCACTACGCGATTGATCATATCAGCTTTGATGTGCGCGTAGGGGAGACCATTGCTTTTGTCGGACCTTCGGGTTCGGGCAAATCGACCCTGATGAAACTCCTGGTGGGATTATACCGACCGATGGAAGGTAGCATCCTATACAATCACCTGGATGAAAATTCGATTGACTTTAACGACCTGCGATTTCAGATTGGATTTGTTACGCAGGACACCCAATTGTTTTCCGGAACGATCCGGGAGAACCTCCTCTTTGTAAACCCCCATGCAACCGAAGGGGATCTGCTGGATGCATTGCAGAAGGCCTCCTGCAACAGCCTGCTTGAAAGGGCGGGGAAAGGCCTTGAAACCATGATCGGAGAAGGTGGCCTGAAACTCTCAGGTGGTGAAAAACAGAGGATATCAATTGCTCGTGCCCTCTTGCGCAAACCCCGGGTGCTCATTTTCGACGAAGCTACCTCCGCCCTGGACTCTCTGACCGAAGAAGAAATCACAAAGACCATCCGCCATGTTTCTTCCCAAAGAAATCAGATCACCATATTGATCGCACACCGGCTCTCAACCATCATGCATGCCGACCGCATTTACGTACTGGAAAAAGGAGAGGTGGTGGAAACTGGTACCCATAATTCTTTACGTGATGAAAAAGGATTGTATTATGCTATGTGGCGTCAGCAGATTGGAGAAAGAAAAAACAGCCTGGATATTACTGAAAAAGAATTGAGCATCACCAGTTAAATTCATTCTGTTCCGATGGAAAAACTGTCCATTGTCATCATCAGTTATAATGAGGAACAAAATATCGGACGATGCATTGATTCCGTTAAACCTGTGGCGGATGAAATCATTGTCCTTGATTCATATTCGACCGACCAAACGGTTCGTATTGCGGAAGAAAAAGGCGCTATCGTAAAGCAGCAGGCTTTCAACGGATACATCGAAAAAAAAAATGACGCCCTTGCCCTGGCGTCCAATCATTATGTACTGAGCCTGGACGCCGACGAGGCCCTCGACCAGGCCCTGCAGTCTTCAATCCTGAAGGAAAAGGAAAATTTTTCAGCAGCTGGCTACCGCATGAACCGCTGCACCAATTATTGCGGACAATTTATACTGCACGGAAGCTGGTATCCCGATCGCAAACTGCGTTTGTTCGATAAGAGGATCGCAAGCTGGGGAGGAACGAATCCACATGACAGGATTGAATTGAGCCAGGGTTCCCGGATCCATCATCTGAAAGGAGACATACTGCACTATGCATACAAATCCATCGCTGACCATGTGGCCCAGAATAATAAACTAAGTACGATGGCTGCAAACGCGCTTTTTGAAAAGGGGAAAAGGACCCGGCTTTTAAACATACTCGTAAATCCTTTCTGGTCTTTTACCCAAAGCTTTCTGATCCGTGCCGGATTCCTGGATGGGTTTTTCGGATTTATCATTGCTGTGCAGATTGCCCACATGACATTCCTCAAACATTCCAAACTATACCTTATCCAAAAAGCCGCGAAATAGGATCTATCTTTGCACAAAGGAAATTACAGATGGCTGGCAAACCCGGATTCTTTTGGAGCTTACTCACGCAAAAATGCCCTCATTGCCGGCGCGGGGATATGTTTTCAAATCCCAATCCCTGGAATCTGAAAGAAATGACAAAAATGCCTGCGCATTGCCCGGTTTGTGGTCAGCTCTTTGAGTTGGAAGTGGGCTTCTGGTATGGCACCGCCTATGTAAGCTATTTGCTGACCGTTATATTCTCCGGTTTAAGTTTTGGTTTATGGTGGCTCACTATCGGCTTTTCATTAGAGGACAAACGATTCTTCTGGTGGCTGGGTATAAACGGTTTCTTGTTGCTGGTGCTGCAGCCCTGGATCATGCGGCTAAGCCGGGCCATGTATCTTTACTTTTTTGTTTCCTACGATGAGCATTTCGAATCATCTCCTCCCAAAACATTCGACTATTCTTCCGAAGATTATTTCCTTAAAAAAGAAGATCCGCTCAAATAATACAAATAAAAAAGCCAGGAAAATTTCCCGGCTCGCTGAATCTATGATAGGGGTTAGTAAGCCTCTATAACGCAAAATTATAAAGAATATTATATATTCAAAATTTTCAGAGATCTTTTAACCGGAATATTTCCTTAACCCTGACTCCTTTTTCTGTCTGCTGAACGGTGCAACATTCATTCCCTGGGTCGTGCTCGAAATAAAGGACAAACGCCTTTTCAACTGCTTCTTCCAGAAATGATTTCTTCTCCTGAAGGGTGGTTAGCGGAAACATATCATATGCCATAACATAGGGAACAGGTATATGTCCGACAGACGGAAAAAGGTCAGCCACATAAACGATTGTTCTCCCCCTGTATTCTATTTGAGGCAGCATCATGGAAGCCGTGTGGCCGTTTACGAAACGGATTTTTAAGCCGGGTAAAAAATCGGCCGAAGGCAGGCGATTTTTTTCTGGTTCTCCCGGATCCGGGATAAGGTGCAGCATGCCGCTTTCCCCGATCGGCAATATATTTTCCTTTAAAAAAGAAGCTTTCTCCCTGTCGTTCGGCCGGATGGCCCAATCCCAATGCCTTTCATTGCTCCAGTATTTTGCTTTGGGAAATGCCGGGATAAGTTTGTCGCCACTCCGTATAATGCTGCCGCCACAATGATCAAAATGCAAATGCGTCAGAAAAACATCGGAGATATCTTCCGGGTGAAATCCATTTTCCTTCAGCGAATTTTCAAGATTCGCGTCTCCGTGAAGATGATAATAACTAAAAAACTTTGCATCCTGTTTGTTCCCGATACCATTATCGATCAGCATAAGCCGGTCGCCATCTTCTACCAGTAGGCATCGCATCGCCCATGAACAAAGATTATTGGCATCTGCAGGATTGGTTTTATTCCAGATGCTCTTGGGAACAACCCCAAACATGGCGCCGCCGTCAAGTTTGAAGAATCCGGCCTGGATGGGGTGAAGGTTCATGGAGCAAAAATAAAGGGTTGACAGTTGACGGTTGACGGCCTTTAGTTGTGAATTCGCACCTGGAATCGGTCAACCGTCAACTGTCAACTGCTTCTTACGCGCATCAACCAGCCAACCAAGTCCGATCACAAAAAATATAATAAGCGACAATACCGAATTCTTCATACTGCCGGTAATTTCCTCGATGAGTCCGAAACTGAACATGCCGATTACAATGGCCACTTTTTCCGTGAAATCATAGTAGCTGAAATAGGATGCCGTATCTTTTGTTTCAGGCATCAGCTTGGAATAGGTTGAACGGCTGAGCGATTGTATGCCGCCCATAACAAGACCTACCGCAATCGCCAGCAGATAGAAACCGATTTCAGGATTACCTCCCATTTCCTTAAAACGGGCGGTGTAATATGCAGCAAGGCAAATGAGGATCCAGAATAAGACGATGCCGATCAACACCCGCAAATTGCCAAACTTCTCAGATAGCCGGCTCATCCATACAGCGCCCGGTATGGCTACCAGTTGGATGATCACAATCGTAACAATGAGTTTGGTGTCTTCCAGTTGCAATAATTTACTTCCAAATAAGGTGGCCGCCAGCATGACCGTTTGCACGCCCATGCTATAAAAGAAAAAACCACGCAGGAACTTTTTCAGTACAGGCAGCTTTTTGATCTCCTGGTAAACCTTTTTCATTTCGGAAAAACCTTCGGCAATAACCCTTGGACTTATGGATCCGGTTGATCTGGATTCAGGCAGCACGGAGAAAGTGATTTGTGCAAATGCCGCCCACCAGATGCCCACAAGCAAAAAGGTAATTCTGGGGGCAAGGAAAGGATTGCTCGTGATGGTCAGGACCAATATAAATCCGATAATCTGCAGAATAACACTTCCGATATATCCGTAGGAAAATCCCTTGGCGCTCACCCGGTCCCTGTCTTCCGGCGCTGCAATTTCAGGCAGAAATGCGTTGTAAAATACCAGGCTGCCCACATAGCCCATGGCGGCCATCATAAAGCATAAAATACCAAACCAGAGATTGGCACCGTTAAAAAAATAAAGTAAAGAACAACCCGCTGCTCCCATATAACAGAAGAACTGCATGAATGCCTTTTTATTCCCGCGGGTGTCGGCTATGGAGGTGAGCACCGGATAAAGCAGGGCAATAAACAGATAGGCAACGGCAAGTGAATAATCGTATAGAGAAGAGTTGATAAATTTTCTTCCCAGGAAAGGAACGATCTCCCCCCCATATTGCTTTTTCGTTACGGCAGTAAAATAAATTGGGAAGAATGTGGTGGTGATCACAAGATTATAGACAGAATTCGCCCAGTCGTACATCGCCCATCCGCGAATAACTTTTTTGGAGGCTGTCTGCATGACCGTTGAGACTTTATTGATGGATAATCCCTTTCCACACCAGTATCAGGATCACAGTGCCTGCCAGGATACGGTAATAACCGAATAGCCGGAATCCGTGCTTTTGCAAATATGTAATAAAAAAGCGGATCGCGATCAGGGCCACGATAAAGGCAACCACGCTGCCTACGGCCAGCAGGACCATGCTGTTCCGGGCAAAAATCTCCGGGTGTTCATTGTGAACATCCCAAAAGCTCTTTACGGAAGCCGCCAGCATGGTAGGGACGGCAAGAAAGAAAGAAAATTCTGCGGCTGTGCGGCGGTCGAGTTTTTCTGCAAGACCCCCAACAATAGTTGCCGCACTTCGGCTGAGGCCTGGAAATAAAATAGATAAAACCTGGAAACAGCCGATTACAAAAGCGTTCTTATTACTAACGGAATCCTGGCTATGGATGACCGGTCTTGTAAACAACTTATCTATAAACAGCAACACGATTCCGCCGGAAATCATCACGATGGCGATGAAAACAATATTGCCGAGGAGCGTATCAATATGTTTTTTTAGCAGAACACCGGCAATAACGGCAGGTATCAGGGCGATGACAAGCTTTAGATAAAACCGGACCTTTTTAAAATCAAAAAATTGCCGGTAGTAAAGAACAACGACAGATAATATGGCCGCCAGCTGGATCACGATCTCGAACAAATCAGTGAACGGGTTTTCCTGTACACCGATGAGCGGGTTGGCAAATTTCATGTGAGCAGTGGAGGAAACAGGAAGGAACTCCGTAAGGCCTTCAATGATGGCGATAACGATGGCTTGGATAAGGCTCATTGAGGTTTAGGCGCTTTCGGATTCTTAAAGATACCCACAATCTCGAGCGCAAGACCCGCAAGTATCAGGATGGGCGCCACCGTGATCCTTCTGAAACTGTACACCTGGGAAGGATCGAAAACATTGGGGTCCTTGCTTTTGCCTCCGATCATCAATAAGAGGCCCAGCAGAATCCCAACAAGGCCTACCAGCATCCAACGGTAATTTTCCTTGCCGAATAACGGAAGATTTTGTTTTAAAGACGGAGTGGTTTTTTGTTTGGAAGCCGGAGCAGGTTTTATTTGTTTTGCCATAACGGATAATAGATTGCAATTTAATCAAATCAGTACAAATCATCCAGCTTCATCTTCAGGTATTTAAGTACACTGCGATGGGTGCTGATAAATGAAATAAAAATGCCCAGTAAAATAATAACAACAAACAGCACGATCAGCAAAGGATAATCCCGCAGGGCTTTCAGGTAAGGCAATTGGTTTTCTGCAAAAATAATTACGGCAATAAGACCGCCGACCGCCAGCAATCCGCTGATCAATCCGTTGATAAAAGCGCGCAGATCCATCGGCCTGGAAATAAACCATCGGGTAGCCCCAACCATTTGCATGGTCTTAATCAGGAAGCGGTTGCTGAACATGGCCAGCCGGATAGTATTGTCGATCAGGAAAATGACCAGGATTGAAATGACGATAATAACAGACAGTAAAATAATGCTGATCTTGTTTATGATATTGTTCAGGTTGGTGACCAGCGATTGAGGATAAAGTACATCACTGACTGCAATATTCTGCAGCAGGTCATTTTTTATTTTAGTCAGCGAATCCGTGGACGCATATTCTTTTTTTATTCTGAAATCAATACTGGCTGGCAATGGGTTCCGGTCGAGCAGTGCTCCCCAGTCCTTATTACCATCCTGGAGGTATTTCTGCCTGGCCACATCCTTCGTCACATACTCATATGATTTCACGTAGGGCTGGGCAGCCACATACTGCACCAGGGCTGCACTGTCCCGGCGGGAAACATTTTCCCGGATATAAACATTCATCGCAATATTCTCTTTGAAGTATTGGCCGAGCTTGTTGGCATTGATCACGATCCATCCTAAAACACCCAGGAGGAAAAGCACCAGGGATACTCCGACAATGGCCATAATATAGGAAGGCGTGGAGCGTTTGGCTGATCCTTTCCGCGTTTGAACCATAGTTGAGCGATTTCCGTTTAAACTCTGGAGAGTAGAGGCAAAAATAGAAGATTTAGCCGCACGATGCGTATTTTTGTTGGTTCATATGGAGTATTCATTCACGGAACTCGAAAAAAAATGGCAGGACAAATGGAAGGCCGATCAGGTATACCGGGTTAGCAATAACAGCCCGAAACCAAAGTATTATGCGCTTGACATGTTTCCATATCCGAGCGGCATCGGCTTGCATGTCGGACATCCCCTCGGTTATATCGCCAGCGATATTTTTGCACGTTTTAAAAGACTGAAAGGCTTTAACGTACTGCATCCGATGGGATACGATGCTTTCGGTTTACCTGCAGAACAATATGCCCTTGACCATGGTGTGCATCCCGCAGAAAGCACCCGCCAGAATATTAAGAATTTCAGGGATCAACTCGACAGGATCGGCTTTTGCTTTGATTGGAGCAGGCAGGTGAACACTGCCGAGCCTGATTATTATAAATGGACGCAATGGATTTTTTTACAGTTATTTAACAGTTGGTATAACCGGAAAGAAAAAAAAGCCTGCCCCATCGAAACACTTTCTGGGCATTTCGAAACCAGCGGAAGTTCCATCGTTTCAGGATACCGGCAGCTGCAGGAATTTTCCGCCGCCGGTTGGAAAGGGTTCAGCGAAAAAAAGCAACAGGATATTTTAATGGACTTCCGTCTCGCATACTGCGGTATCGGAGAAGTAAATTGGTGCGAAGCGCTCGGAACTGTTCTCGCCAATGATGAAGTGATCAACGGGGTTAGCGAGCGGGGGGGATACCCGGTAGTGAAAATAAAGCTGAGACAATGGTATCTCCGCATAACCGAGTATGCCGACCGGTTGCTGGAAGGCCTGGAAAAGGTAGAGTTCAGCGAAGCGATGAAAGAAATGCAGGCTAACTGGATCGGAAAAAGTTATGGTGCGGAAATAGATTTTGAAATCGCCCGGGATCCTGACAATCTCGGGATAAACACTGCAGACTCAACAAAACTTCGGGTATATACAACAAGGCCGGATACTATTTTCGGTGTTGACTTCATGGTGGTTGCACCTGAACACGAACTCATTTCCCAACTGACAACAGCTTCGCAGCGGGAGGCCGTAGAAGCATATCTGGCTTATGTAAAGAGTCGCAGTGAACGCGAGCGGATGGCTGAAAAAAAGATTACGGGCTGCTTTACGGGATCCTATGCAGTGAATCCTTTCAATGGTCACCGCATTCCCATATGGATCTCGGAGTATGTGCTGGCGGGATATGGAACAGGAGCCATCATGGGGGTACCCTGCGGTGACGAACGGGATTTCAAATTCGCACGGCATTTTCATATACCCATTACGAATATAATAGGCGATCATTATAATGGAAAAGAGGCGAACCCAACAAAAGATGCTTTACTCGAAAACAGTGATTTCCTGAATGGGGTGGTTATGCGTGATGCGATCGCGATGGTCAATAAGCGTCTGGAATCCATGGAAATCGGAACTCCCCGGGTGAACTATAAAATGCGGGATGCAGCGTTTAGTCGTCAGCGTTACTGGGGTGAACCTTTTCCTATTGTCTGGAAAAACGGCATTGCTTATGCACTAAATGAAAAGGAACTCCCTTTGCTTTTACCGGAAGTGAAAGTGTACAAACCCGGCCCGGACGGTGAAGGTCCGCTGGCGAATATACCGGAATGGACCTCGAAGCACCTCGAGACCAGTACCATGCCGGGCTATGCAGGCAGCAGTTGGTATTTCCTTCGCTATATGGATCCGCATAATACAAAGGAATTTTGCGACAGGAAGGCTTCGGACTACTGGGGACAGGTGGATTTGTATATCGGCGGCACCGAACACGCTGTTGGTCATCTACTCTACAGTAGGATGTGGACCAAGTTCTTATTCGACATGGAATATATCGGATTTGATGAACCGTTCCGGAAGCTGCTGAATCAGGGAATGATACAAGGCTCTTCGCGGTTTGTATACCGGGTAAGTCCGGCTATGTTTGGGCATGATACGAATGCAAAAAATGGGATTAAAGATTTGCCGCAAATATTTATTTCGAAAGGCATCATAACCCTGTTAAATAGTAAAGATCAATTAAGAAAAGAAGGCTCATCCCCGGGAGAAATGATTAAACATGCTGTTCAAAAAATCTTATCTCAGGGGTTTCCGTCATTTCAGCTCGTTGAAAATCCCGAATTTGAATATCAGCCATTACACGTGGATGTAAACCTGGTTGATGGAATGGAATTAGATATTGAATCATTCAAAAACTCGAAAGAAGAATTTTTAAATGCTTATTTCATTCTGGAAGACTATACAATTTGGCCCGAAATTGTGATTGAAAATTCGGTGCTCGATAATTTGAGAGAGACCCATTCTCCGTTGGAAAGGTTACGACCACGACTTTACATATGCGGCGCCGAGACTGAAAAAATGTCCAAATCGAAATTCAACACCGTCAACCCAAACGAGCTGGTTGAAAAATACGGAGCTGATACCTTCCGCATGTATGAAATGTTTTTGGGGCCGGTTGAACAAAGCAAACCCTGGGATACGAAAGGCATTGAAGGCGTTCACCGTTTTCTGCGAAAGCTCTGGCGTTTATTTTATGATGAATCCAAAGGGAGGGTATTGACAACGGAAACAGCTTCCGGGGAGGAACTGAAGGTTCTCCACAAA
>PLEB01000090.1:5253-10576 GCA_003136915.1 Chitinophagaceae bacterium | reverse complement strand
GGAAAAAGATTGAATATCTTAACGCGCTGCTGGAAGTGGGGTTTGACAGTCTTGATTTCGGAAGCTTTGTTTCCCCGAAAGCTATTCCGCAGATGGCAGATACTAAAGCGGTTCTGGCCGGGTTGAAATTGAATGGATTCAAAACGAAATTGCTGGCCATTGTTGCAAATACGCGTGGTGCACACGAAGCATGTGCCCATCCTGAGATAAGTGATATCGGATTTCCTTTTTCCGTTTCAGAAACTTTTCAACAGCGAAACGCCAACAGCTCTATCAGGAAATCCCTGCTCACCGTACAGGAGATCCTGGAACTTTGCCAGAAAAATTCAAAACGACTTGTTGTTTATATTTCAATGGCCTTCGGAAACCCATACGGCGATCCCTGGTCGGAATCCATAGTTCAGGATTGGATTCACAAATTGGTCGAAATGAAAGTTGGCATAATCTCTCTTGCTGATACGGTTGGTTTGTCGACGCCGGAACAGGTTCGTTCTCTGACCAAATTTACAATCACTCAATTTCCAGCTATTGATACAGGCGTTCACCTGCATTCGCGAAGAGAACACAGTATCGAAAAAGTGGAAGCTGCTTTTTCCGCCGGCTGCCTGCGGTTTGATGGCGCATTGCGTGGAATAGGGGGTTGCCCGATGGCCGGGGATGAACTCGTAGGCAATATGGATAGCTTGCTACTGATTGATTATTTCCGGAATAAAAAGGCGCTTGAAATGTTGAATGAAAAAGCATTGAAGAAATGCGTAAAACTGGCTGATGATATCTTTATAAATCATTAATGTGGAATCCTTTTTTTTGCCTATCCAGATTGAGGAGCCGGCTGAACGGATCAGTTATCAGCAGAAAATATTGCTGACAGGTTCCTGTTTCACGGAGCATATCGGTAACCATCTGCAGGAAGCGAAATTTGATGTGTTGCAAAACCCGAACGGAATTCTTTTTGATCCGCTCAGTGTGGCCGGGAGCCTGGTTTCTTATATTGAAAGAAAGCAATATCAGAAAGAAGATCTTTTTTTTCTGAATGATCTCTGGCAAAGCTGGAGGCATCATGGGATATTTTCAGATACCAGTAAGCAAAGCTGCCTGGAAAAAATAAACAAATCGCAGTCAGCCGCTCATGAATTCTTAAAAAAAGCCGACTGGCTGATCATAACCCTGGGGTCCGCTTTTTCATATATGCTAACGGAAAATCAGATGCCTGTTGCCAACTGCCATCGTGCCCCGGCCGATTGGTTTGTCAAAAAACTGCTGTCCATTGAAGAAATGCTCACCGCATTTGACGAAACCCTTCATCGCTTATTTCACTTTAATCCTGCTCTGAAAATAATATTTACTGTTAGCCCGGTACGCCATATCCGGGATGGAGTAGTTGAGAACAACAGGAGTAAATCGCGACTCATTGAAGTTGTTCACCATGTTGCAAATAAGTTTGACCGGATATATTATTTCCCGGCTTATGAACTCGTAATAGATGTGCTTCGGGATTACAGGTTTTATGACAAGGATCTGGTGCACCCCAATTACCAGGCAACTGCTTTCGTATTGGAAAATTTCATACAATATTGTGTGGAATCTCCGTCTCGGGCCATTGCAGAGGAAGTAAAAAAAATACAAATCGCGTTCAGGCACAAAGCGCTTCATCCGGATACTGAGGCACACAAACGTTTTCTGAAGGAATACTTATTAAAAACAAAGGCGATGGCTGAAAAATATCCATTCCTGGATTTTAAAGGAGAGATTAACCACTTTTCATCAGGAACATGATGACTATTTATTTAATGGATCCGGTCGCCGCGGACATCCATTTTCGAGATTACTCCGGCTTCGTATTTAAGCCATTCTGCCCAGCGTTGGCGAACTTTCTCCTTTCCCAGAAAAGTTTCCGCCAGACCTATGAAAAGATGGTAGTGGCCGGCTTCGCTTTCCATAAAGCGGCGGTAGAAGTTTTTTAGGTATTCATCTTTTAATCCTTCACTCAGGCGTTTGAATCGTTCGCAACTGCGTGCTTCGATCATCGCCATTGTCAGGAGCTGATCCAGGAACCGGTCCTCAAAATCGCCGCCCTTGCGCTGAAAAGCGATGAGTTGGTTTACATATTCATCCTTGCGTTGCTTGCCCAGCTTCAATCCGCGTTTGGTCAGTTCAGCGAGGACCATCCGGAAGTGACCCCATTCTTCCGTAACAACAGGCGCCAGCTCAGCTACCAGCCTTGTGCGGTCAGCATATTTCTGAATCAGCGAAATGCAGGTGGTTGCTGCCTTTTGTTCGCAAAAAGCATGGTCTGTCAGGATTTCCTCGATGGATATGCCGGCAAGGTCCACCCACCGCGGATCAGTGGGTAATTGAAGACCCAGGATATTTTTTGTGCTGGTCATCGTTTTGCAAATGTCTGAATTAAGAAGATCTTTGAACATTAAAGTTAGTAAACCTGTAATCTCAACTAGTAAATATGCATCAGGATTTTCTGGATAGAAAATTACAGGANNCTGGCAGGTAACTATCCCTTAATTGAGGAAACGGAGCGAGTGATTGCGAAATTCCATGATTCGCCTTCTGCCCTGATATTCAATTCCGGTTATGATGCAAACATCGGATTGTTGTCATGCATTGCAGAAAGGGGCGATACCATTTTGTATGATAAACTGAGTCATGCTTCCATCCGGGATGGGATCAGGCTCTCGCAAGGTCAGGCATTTTCATTTGCACACAATGACCTCGAGGATCTGAAAAATAAATTACGGAGCAAAAAGGGACAGTGCTTTGTTGTTACCGAATCTGTTTTTTCAATGGACGGAGATATGGCGCCCGTAAGGGAGATGCTGGCACTATGCGAATCCGCTGACGCCCGCCTGATTGTTGATGAAGCGCATGCAACCGGGATAGTTGGAAATCATGGTGAAGGATTAATTCAGCACGAAGCCCTGCACCACAATTGTTTTGCAAGGATCGTAACCTTTGGCAAAGCGCTGGGTTGTCATGGCGCAGCAATCTTATCGGGTGAGTTGCTCAGGAATTACCTGATTAATTTTTCAAGATCTTTTATTTTTACGACTGCTCTTCCGCCGGTTGCCGTGGCGGCCATAAAAACCTCTTATGAAATTTTCCCTGCTATGTTTGCGGAGAGAGAGCAATTAAAAGAGCTCATCAATTTCTTCCGGCAAAATCAGACGATTCATACCGCATCCGGAAAAACATTTGCATTCAAACCATCCGGTACTCCGATACAAGGACTGGTTGTGCCGGGAAACGAAAAAGTAAAAGCGGTTGCAAACCATCTGGCTGCACTGGAGATGGATGTTCGCCCCATCCTTTACCCCACGGTTCCGGAAGGGGAAGAAAGACTCCGGATTGCATTGCACAGTTTCAATACCATAGAAGAAGCGGGCAAAATAATCTCGGCGCTTAAAGAAATTTAACTTGCTATTGAGGCGGCTGCGGCGGCCGGCCTCCGGGATTACTCAATGCGGCGCTGAAAAATCCTCCGAACAGGCCATCCATTCCAAGTCTCACGCCGACCTGGCCGGTTTTCCCATTGAGATAGGAGGCCACTACGTCGACGCGGAATATTTTGAAAATATTTTCCAGGCCGCCGAAAACCTCTACGTAATTATTATTGCGGTTCACATAAAACGCATTGGATCCGGCAACCAGGTTCCACTGTAAATTTCTAAGGAGCGGGATCTTATTGGTGATCATACCGTTAAAATGCTGCTCGATATGTCCTACTGCGTAAAAAGCNNGCATAAAAAGTTTGATTTCCATTGAAATGCTGATAGTCCTGGATAAATAATCTCCTTGTATTGATGAAACCACCAATGCTGAAATGGTATTTAAAAACGCCGCGAAGTTTCAGGTTGAGGTTATCCCAAACGGAAAATTGCCATTTATCATAGTCAACATCCGACCCAAAAATGTCCGGAATTCCTTTTCGGTAGGAGAATGCCAGCGTGGGGTACTTGGAACCGATGGCCAGTTTGTTGTCTGGAAACTCGATATACTGCTGGCCAGGTTTGAATTGAAGATCGAGACCCGCAATCATTGCCTGATGGCGCGCGAATGGCGCATTCAATTTTTCAAAAGGATAGTTGGGCGTGAATGGAATGTCTCTGTTTCCGAAAAATGAAAAATTGGTTGTATTGTTCAGCGGAATCCGGTCTTCGTACAATAGCGAACCGGTAATTCTGAGTCCATTAAAACGTGTTTTGTATTGAACGGTACCAAAATTGTTTTCATAGATTTTCATGTAATTTTCTCTAAACATCAGGGTATAGATCTCGTTGATAAAGGGACCGATCGGATTGTCAGGATTGAACTGGCTCACCCGTTTGCCTCCTGAGAACGACAATGACGTGCGGCTGGCGCTGCCGCCATCCATATCAAAGACGGCTTTCTTCCGGTTAAAATTCAGGGTGCCCCATGCATTCAACCGGGTATTGCTGAATCCGTACCGGATATGCGGAATGAATTCGATGCTGTTTCCTGTGTTCGTATTTTCTTTCAAAAATGCGGCTTCTCCATTCAAAACCAATCCTTCCACGGTATTGTATTCGATCTTCAGCAACAGGGGCTGGGTTGAGAATGTTAACGGATGAACGGGATTGTAATCAGACCGCGTGATGCCGTTGAACAAAATATTTTTTGCGGTTATGCTGCCCTGTTTTTTTCGCAGGGAATCGATCACTCTTTTGCTGGATGCTGAGTCATGATTGCTCTTGAAAATGCTGTCTTTTACCCGGTAGTCTTCGAATTCCTCCGGTTCCAAAGGAACGGGCCTCAGAGAATCCCAGTAAGCAATTGTTTTTTTGTTGACTGCCGTATCGTACTTTACCACTACGTTGTTGAAATATTTTTTCCTGAATTTGGGACCCAGGTCGTATTTGCTGTAAACATTTAAAATACTTCCATCTGCATCGATCCCAAATTTTTTAAAATTGAAGTTCACTACCTGGTTTTGCGTTCTCCATACATCTTTGGTAACAGGCATGTTGATCTGACGGATATTAAATGTGTCTACAATTTCGAGCCCGTAGTCTTTTGTGAGCGTTAAATCAAGGCTGTGTATGCGCCAGTCTCCATCAGTAATATTGATCGTTCCGGTAAACAATGGTTCGAACCTTCTTTTTGGAATTACCTGGATCTTATTGATTTCTTTTCCGTCTTCAGTAAATGATCCCAGATACTTGTAACGGTAATAATTCAATGCGCCGTCGGCAATGGGGGAGACATAACCGCGGGGGCTCAATTGGGTAATAAAAACATTTACGTTATTGTCATAGAAGTTGATGAATGTAGGGAAATTAAACCCAAACCC
>PLEB01000090.1:0-5246 GCA_003136915.1 Chitinophagaceae bacterium | reverse complement strand
ATCCTGGAAGGAAGGGTGCGGGTTTTCAGCAGTGTTTTAATATAGGCTTCGCAGGTAAATGAATCCAGCGGGTTTTCATAAGATTTTCTTTTTTTGATAGCATGACGGATGATCTCATAGGCCGGATCTTCCGCGCCGGATTTTACTATGATCTCTTTCATGGAGGTTTGCTGCAGCGACAATTTAAAATCCAGGGTCAGGGGTTCAGTTCCCAGGTTAACCGATTTCTCCTGTCGGCCATACCCTACGTACTGGCAAACGATGGTATAGTTTCCGGCCGGAAGGTCAAGGAAATAGCGGCCGCTGTTATTACTGGTTGTTCCGCGTGAAGTGCCTTTCACAAAAACAGAAGCATAGGGGAGAATGGAACCTTTGTCATCCGTTACCGTTCCGCTGATTCTGCCCGCAAGGATAGTTTCAAAATGAATAAAGAAAAATGAAAAAATAAGAAGGAACTGCTTCATGAACAGAAAATAAAGACGAAGCTAAGTGATAGATCGTTGCTTTTCTTAACTGGCTTTACGATTTACTCCGGTAAAGGAGCATGGAAAACAATTCTTCTTCCGTATGATCCGGCCAGGGCAGCAAAACCCGCGACCAGGGCGCCGATCAGGGAGGTGATAATGATCAGCAGAAGAGAAGATCCGTCCAGGCCGAAGATATAAGCTATTTTTTGGGTGAGGATCCCGTTGTTTTTATTATCTATCCACCAGGCAAGCACTTCCCATAAAAGAAATACGCCGAGAAAA
Source organism: Chitinophagaceae bacterium (assembly GCA_003136915.1). GTDB lineage: Bacteria > Bacteroidota > Bacteroidia > Chitinophagales > Chitinophagaceae > Puia. The sequence continues at coordinate 4,497 of PLEB01000090.1, read as the reverse complement.
CCCGAGAGAAAAGAATAAGCGGGTTTCTGTGGTATAGCTGCACTCACCACAAATGCGGCAATTGCGATTCCCCACCAGGGGAGATACAGACCGGATACAAATGAGAGCAGCGCGGTAACCAGAATGGAAAGAATGTATTTGATCATAGTGACGCAGCTTTACAGTGTAGTTACACGGATAATGGCTTTAACTCTCTTGTCGGTCTCCTCATCTTTTGTCATCATCCATAAAAGATAATATTTGCCATTGACCCAATTGTCAACAAAATCATCATAATAGGGGCTTCCGGGATTTCCGCTTTGTCCGCCTGGATAAATCCCATACGCTTCGGTATTTGCGGTTAGCTGAACGATCATGCGCCAGCTTGGGCCGTGGTCCTCTTTAACCGAATTTATTGCATACACGCCCCCGGAATTCATGATGTTCAAACGGCTGAAGGGGTCCAGGTTTGCCAGGTGTTCGATATGGGTTCCCTTCATTTTTCCCCAAACAAGGTTTCCTTCACTTTCCAAAAGCCTGCATGCTGCTGCAGCTCTCTTAAACGCCAGGTTTACATCCTGTTTAAGGGTTTCTTTTTCGGGAGTGCGGATATCGTCCAGGAATTCATAGGCGGAATCGCGCAGAATGCCTTCCAACAGGGTGCTTTCATGGGGATAAAAACCGGGCATATTGTCTTTTTCAAGATCATCATCCCATACAATGCTGGTGAGGCTGTCCCACACTTCCTTAAAAATGGATGGCGCCTTGCTCTCAGCTTCATATCGAAGATCCCAGTCCTTTAAAAGATCGTAAAACTTTCTTTCTGTTGCGTTCAGGTCGGAAGAATCTATATTTTTTATCAGCACCGGTCTTGCCATTTCTGCAAACAGATTGTAAGTGTCCGTTTGCAATTTCATCATGTCTTCAATGCTGATATCTTTCATCTGGTTCAGATAGCGGTTGATCATCATACCCCGGTAGTTGGGATAACTTCCGCCTAAATAATAAGGGTAGTCGCCCGGGTCTACCGGATACTGGTTGGCGCTGCTCACATATCCGCGTTCCGGATTTAGCATGATGGGATTCTCACGCTGCGGGATCATGCCCTGCCACGCATAGCTGCTGTCGGTTCCCGGCATTACAAAATCTCCCTGTCTTTTCCACTTTGCAGGGAATTCTCCCTGATCGCAGATGGCAATATCGCCCTGCTTGCAGGCAAACGCAGCATTTTGCCCTGGCGTGTGCAGCCATTTGATGGCATCAAGGTAATCCGAATAATTCCTGGCATGATCCAGGGCGTTAAAGATCATCAATTCATTTCCGGCATCATGCGCTTTCCAGCGAACGGCATAATACTTATTATTNNGAGCCCTTCAGGAGAATATGTTCATAGCGGAATTCGGACGGCTTCCATTCACCATTATACCAATATTCTCTTTTACTATCATCTTTGAATTGTATCTCATAATAATCCCTCACGTCGCGCATTGCATTGGTAAAGCCAAACGCGCAGCTGTCATTGAATCCGATGACGATGCCTGGTGCGCCTGGAAAGCTGGCGCCGTAAGCGTTAAACGAAGGGCAGCTCAATTGCATTTCGTACCACAAGGAAGGAAGGTGCAGGCCAAGGTGCGGATCATTGCAGAGTATGGGAGCTCCGCTCTTTGTTTTCTTTCCGCTTATCGCCCAGTTATTGCTGCCATTATCCCTGTCGGGCTTGGTACTCTTTACACTAACGGTATCCGTGCTATGCAGATATGCAGAATCGCTACCCGGAGGAGATTTCACAGTTATTCCCGGAATATGCATGAGCGTGTCGTGCGGAATTATCGGATCCAGGGAATCCTGCTTCACCGGAAACATTTTATTAAACGTTGTGTAGCCCAGCAGGGACCTGAGATTGGTATATTCGAAATCGTCTTCAGCGCCGGCGAGATCAAACGACATAAATTTCAGGAATAAGGCCGTTTTTAGATTGCTCCATGGCTCCGGCTTATAATTAAGCAATTTATATTCAATGGGCAATTCACTTTCTTTGAGGTTGGTGATATAAGCATTCACGCCAGCAGTGTAAGCGTCTGCCTCTGCTTTGGAAACCGAATCCTGTTCCATGGCCACGACTGCTTTTTCAGCAGCATAGCCCATGCCCAGCCTTCTTTTTTCCCGGTCGTAATTCAAAGCCCTGGGTCCGATAAGTTCGCTGACGCGGCCCGCCGCGGCATAGGTCTGGAATTCCATCTGCCACAAACGGAATTTAGCATGCAGGTAGCCCTGAAGATAGAATGCGTCCGCATCATTTCCGGCAAAAACATGGGGAACAAGGCGGTCGTCCAGGTAAACTTCAGCAGGTTCCCTGAGTCCTGGCAACTGCAGATCCTGCCCGTAGTCCTTATCCACCGGTTCTGCATTTTGCCAGAAGCCGTGTTGGGGACTCAGGAACTTTCCGATTGGCGGAATTTTGCCCCAGGGACTGTTAAAAGCAATGATCAATAAAACAGTTATAGTCAGGGATATCAGGAATGGAATAAACTTCATGAAGCGTTTTTCGGCGTTGAAAATCGTTTAAAAGTAAAATATTTTTAGCCAATTCTGAAGTGTTTGATGAAATCAGCGCCCAGTTTCTTAAAACCTCATCCCTTTAGTAAATTTGCGGTGTGGCACTACTTCATAACCGGATATCGCAAAAAGAGCTTAAACAAAGGCTGATCGAAGAAACAGAACCTCGGTCGACCATCTCGTTTTACCGTTACTTTCCCATTGCGGATCCGAATTCATTCCGGGATGAATTATATATTGCTCTTTCAGCCTTAAAAGTTTTCGGAAGAATCTACCTGGCAAGGGAGGGTATTAATGCACAGGTCAGCGTGCCTGTTTCCAGCTTACCTGCGTTCCGTGATTTTCTTGAATCCCGGGAATCTTTAAAGGGGCTAAGGTTGAACGGGGCCGTGGCAGATGACGGGAAATCGTTTTGGGTTTTGAAGATCAAGGTTCGCGATAAGATTGTAGCGGATGGGATCAGGGATGTGCGTTTCAGCATGGAGAATAAGGGGTTATATGTAGATGCGGAAATATTCAATGAACTCAGTAAAGATCCGGAAACTGTGATAGTGGATATGCGGAATCATTACGAATATGAGGTGGGCCATTTCGAAGGAGCAATAGAAATTCCCAGTGATACTTTCCGTGAGCAGCTTCCCATGGCTGCCAGGTTGCTGAAGGAAAAAAAAGATAAACCGGTGATTATGTATTGCACAGGGGGTATCCGGTGTGAAAAAGCCAGCGCTTACCTGCTCCATCAGGGATTCAGGAAAGTATATCACCTGGAAGGCGGAATCATACACTATGCGCATTCGGTAAAGGAAAAAGGACTGGAAAATAAGTTCCGGGGTAAAAATTTTGTGTTTGACGACCGCCTCGGCGAGCCAATCTCCGGAGAAGTGATTGCGCACTGCCACCAATGCGGAAACCCTGCCGATACGCATACGAATTGCAAGAACAGCGGTTGCCATCTGTTGTTCATCCAATGCGGGGAATGTGCGGCGAAATACGACGGCTGCTGTAGTCTGGAATGCCAGGAAATTTATAATCTTCCTGAAGAAGAACAAAAACTAATCCGCAAGGGAAAGAAAAATGATCAGAAGATTTTTAATAAGGGGAGGAAANNTAAATCTCTTCCTCACTCAGCGTAACCGGAATGAATTTCTCGCCGATAACTTTTTCATATAATTCGATATAGCGGCTAGAGATGGTTTGGATCCATGCGTCCGTCATTTCGGGCACCCGCTGACCTTCTTTGCCCATAAAATTATTGGCGATCAGCCATTCCCGCACAAACTCCTTGCTGAGTTGTTTTTGCTTTTCACCGCCTTGCTGTCTTTCTTCAAATCTATCCGCATAAAAGTAGCGCGAGGAATCCGGAGTATGGATCTCATCCATCAGATAAATCGTGTTACCAATTTTTCCGAATTCATATTTGGTGTCAACCAGGATCAATCCTCTTTTGGATGCAATTTCTTTTCCCCGCTGAAATAGCGCCATGGTATATTGTTCCAGGATATGATAATCNNGGAAATAATCATTTTCATTTAATCCTTCGGGCAAAGCCACACCACATAGCATTCTTTTCCCGGCGGAATAGGTTCGCCACGCATGGCCGGTCAGATTTCCTCTTACAACCATTTCGACGCGGTAAGGGATGCAGCGTTTTCCAATACTTACCTGCGGAGCAGGGACAGACAGCAACCAGTTAGGGCAGATATCCCGGGTTGCATTCAGCATATAAGCAGCAATCTGATTCAGAACTTGTCCTTTATATGGGATCGGCCGGGGAAGGATCACATCAAATGCAGAGATCCTGTCGCTCGCGATCATGACCAGCAAATCTTCTTTAATGCTGTATACATCGCGGACTTTGCCACGGTAAAAACCTGTCTGGTCCGGGAAATTAAAACGGTTCATGCGTCGATTTGATTGCAAATATTAGCATTTGATTTTAATTCCCGCGTTTTGGGAAACATT
>PLEB01000102.1 GCA_003136915.1 Chitinophagaceae bacterium | reverse complement strand
GATGGCAATGAGTTAAATAACCTATATAAAGTACTTGATCCGTCCATACAATCCTCTTACTTTGGAAGAAAAGTCAAGGAATTACTGGACAAAGCCTTGCTGACGAATATTGGCCAACCGGCGCCTGATTTTACTTCAGCAGACACAGCCGGCAAATCTATAAGCCTCTCTTCTCTCAGAGGCAAATATGTTCTTTTGGATTTTTGGGCGAGCTGGTGTGGCCCCTGTCGCCGGGAAAACCCTTCCGTGGTAAAAGCGTTTAAACAATTTCATCCCAAAGGATTTGACATCATGGGCGTATCCCTGGACGAATCTAAGCAAGATTGGGAGGAAGCTATTAAAAAAGATGGCCTTGCCTGGTCGCAGGTATCTGATCTAAAAGGATGGAAAAATGACGTGGCTGTTCAATATGGAATTCAGGGTATTCCCATGAATTACCTGCTCGACAAAAACGGGAAGATCGTCGCCAAGGGACTGCGCGGAGAAGACCTGGTTAAAAAATTGCAGGAAGTGATTCACTGATTTTTTTGATCCGGTTCCGATGGCGCCAGCTGATCTGATCCGGGAGCCACTGCAGTTGAATATTTTTTATGGGAGAAGCAGAGTTGCATAATGGCGCTGATAAACTGGTCGTTCGTTCCGATTTTTATTTTTACGGGGATGCGGCTACACAGGATTTGGCCTTCGCGATCGGCGAGGATATTGCCAACCATTGGAATGAAGCCCAGGGAACTGTCCGGATCAAAGGCGATATTATAAATGTGGAATTCCTGATAAAAGGGTTTTATGACCCGGATCTGAAACCCGAGACAGTATGGTATAATACAGATTCCAGAAATAATTATTTCCGCATTGAGGAATTCTCTCTCACCGATATATCTTTTGTGGATGGAATAAATTGCAATACCGGTTATTTCAAACTCCATAATCTGCTGAACAATTCTACTACAGCAGCGCACGAATACGGCCATACGATTGGTCTGGATCATCCCCGCAACCTCGACATTCGTGGCAAAGGGCAGCCGGGCATCATGTATCCGCGAGGTACGGTATGCGATCCTGATTTTCAGTATGACCCTTTGGCTGAGCCATTAAAAGCAGGTGGAACGCTGAATCCTTTCAGCCGAAAGGTTTTGTCATCCGATATTGATCTCCTTAGATTGAACAGGCTTAACTGGAATAGGAAGAGCATTGCCGTTCTTGGAGATTTTTCGAGTATTTATCATGAGAAACACGTTCCTCCTCAATAGATGGCCCCAGAGCGATTTTATTCCTTACTTTAGCGATCCATTTCCTGATTGATCATTTCTATGGCTTCTATTCTTTCCTTGAACAATATCAGCAAATCGTATGGCAAAATTCAGGCGCTGAAGGGTGTTTCCTTTGATGTTCCTCCGGGGTCTGTATTCGGTATACTCGGACCAAACGGAAGTGGCAAAACCACCTTGCTTGGCGTGGTCCTGGACGTGCTCAAACCCACCGGCGGAAATTTTACGTGGTTCGGAAAAGAGCCCGGTGAAAATCATAGAAAGGAGATTGGCACTTTACTCGAAACGCCTAATTTCTATCATTATCTTTCCGGCCGGCGCAATCTCCGGATTGCGGCAGCAATTAAGGAAAAGCCAGGCAGCGATATTGAGAGGGTAGAAAAACTGGTAAGATTGTATGAGCGGAGGCACTCCAAATTTCAAACCTATTCATTGGGCATGAAGCAGCGTCTGGCCATTGCCTCCTGCCTGCTCGGCAATCCCCCCGTGCTTGTATTTGATGAACCGACCAATGGTCTGGACCCTTCCGGGATCGCGGAGATCAGGGAGCTGATCATTGAACTTTCCAAAGAAGGAAAGACCATTATCCTGGCCAGCCACCTGTTGGCGGAAGTGGAAAAAGTCTGCACGCATGTAGCCATTCTCCAGCAGGGAAAGCTTATCACTTCAGGGAATGTGCGTTCTGTTTTGAGCAATGAAGAATGGCTCGAACTGGGTTCTGAAAATATGGAANNCGGGAACAATCTTCTTGTTTTCCTTGAAACAGATCCACCGGATGCCGGAGCCTTAAATCAATTTTGTTTTGAGCATGGCGCCGTGCTGAATCACCTGCAGCGGCGAAAGAAAAGTCTCGAATCTGAATTCATAGCGCTCACCAATAATGTAAGCAATTAACCATGAACGGATTTCTCCATACAGCAAGGATCGAATGGATGAAAGTGAAGAACTACCGCACGTTCTGGATTCTCCTGGGTATTATTATCGTTTGTATTCCGGCTTTTAATTATGTAATCTTCGATGTTACTAACAATACTTTTCCCAAAGTCAATGGCAAGAACCTGCTTGGGAATCCATTTTCATTTCCGAATGTTTGGAAAACAGTTCCTTATAACGCGGGCCTTCTGCTATTCATTCCTGCCATTTTAATCATCACCCTCCTAACAAATGAATTTAGCTATCGTACGCATCGGCAGAATATCATTGACGGCTGGAGCAGGGGAACGTTTATCTCCATCAAACTTTGGGAAACCGTGCTGCTTTCATTATTTGTGACGGGTATCGTTTTTTTCACCTGCTTATATTTTGGCTTCCATACGCGTGAACCGGGAACTGCAGGTCCGGGTTGGGAACAATTCCGCTTTGTCATTTTCTTTTTTGTTGAACTGCTCTCTTATTCCATGATAGCCGTAATATTTGCTATGATGATCCGAAGGGCCGGACTTGCCATGGGTATTTTTTTTCTGTATATGATCGTGGAGCAATTCGTTGTTTCGCTGGGGAGGAATAAATATAAAGTGGACTGGGTAGACTATCTGCCTGAAGAAGTAACGGATCGCCTGATCCCTCAGCCTTTTGCACCCAGGATGTTGACTCCTGATCATATGAACACCTGGGAAAAGCATGTTCCTGTGTACCTGTCCCTTGCTGTGATTTATTTATTGATCTATATACTTTTTGTAAGCTGGAGGTTCTATAAAAGCGACCTCTGAGAAAAGCACCGGATTGCCAAATGAATTCAATAAAATTAAAATTCCTTTGATGAAAAAAATCATTTTCACGTGGACAATGGCATTATTGGCCAGCGCTAATTATGCGCAACCCCGCCTTCCTCAAAATTATTATTGGGAAAAAATGCCTAATGGATTGGAGGTCGTCGCTATCGAAAACAGTAAAGTTCCGCTGGCCACGATCCAGATCGCTGTAAAGAATGGAGCTTTTACGGAAGGACCTGAATACAGCGGGCTTTCCCATCTGTTTGAGCACATGTTCTTCAAGGCAAACAAGGACTACCCCGACCAGGCTAAGTTTTTGGAACGCACAGAAGAACTCGGTGCATTCTGGGACGGGACAACCCGCGAGGAACGCGTTAATTACTTTTTCACCTTTGATAAAGATAGCTTGGATGCCGGTCTGCGCTTCATGAATGCTGCCATTCGCTTTCCAATTTACAGGGAGGAAGACATGAAAAAAGAAAGACCTGTTGTGGATGGAGAATTCCAGCGGCAGGAAAGTAACCCGTTTGCACAGTTATATTTTGAAGGCCAGAAAAAACTATGGGGGGACCTGGTAACACGCAAGAATCCAATCGGCATCCACGAAGTGATCAATACGGCCACACCTGAAAAAATGATGATCATCAAGAACAAATATTATTTTCCAAACAATTCCATCCTGGTGATCTGCGGGGATATAAAACATGAGGATGCTTTTGCCAAAGCGGAAAGTATTTTCGGCAGCTGGGAATCCAGCGGATTCGATCCGCAGGTAAAATTTCCAATTCCTGAATTTACACCCTTAACCTCAACACAATACTTTGTGAAGGAGTCCACGATTGCCCAAACCCCGTTCGAAATGTTCTGGTGGCAGGGACCGGACACCCGCCATGATTCAGCTTCAACAATAGCAGCAGATGTATTTTTCACTATTCTTAAAATGAACTCCTCCAAATGGCAGCAGGCGCTTGTGGATAAGGGCCTTACCAGCGCTGCCGACGCGGAGTACCAAACCCTTAAATATGTGGGACCTGTCTTTCTTTTCTTCATTCCCAATCCGGGCAAACTAAAGGAATGCAATGATGAAATATTGAACCAGGTAAAGCAATGGGGAAACGACGATTATTTCACAGATGCACAGCTGGAAGATGCCAAGCAGATTATGCGGCGCAATGCGATCCGTCAAAAAGAGAAACCATCCGAACTGCCGGACGATGTTACTTATAATTGGTGTAGCACCAGTCTCGATTATTTTACTGACTATCAAAGCAATTGCCAAAAAATTACAAGGGACGATATCAAACGGTTTGTGAACCGCTATATCACCGGCAAGCCTTATGTAGCCGGCATGATCATCAATCCGGCCATGAACAAAAAATTCAATGCATCTGCGGATTTCAAACCCGCTTTATAAATTTTAAATTATTCAACCATGCACATTCAACGGATAATAAAAATATTTTTAGGCATCATGCTGGGGGTGGCCATTGTTTTGCCGGCAGGCGCCCAGAACAAAGATGCTTATGAGATGATGGTGAACGGAGTAAAAGTTATTGTTCAACCCAGCGGAAATGAAATTGTGGAGGTGCTCATTATCCTGAAAGGGGGTGTTCAGAATTATCCCGCGGACAAAGCAGGAATTGAAAAGCTGGCCATGACCGCGTTAACGGAATGCGGTACCACGAAAGATGATAAAAACAGTTTTAAGAATAAGCTCGATAAAGTCAGTGCTGAAATCGACGGAACCTCAGAAATGGATTTTTCCTCCCTGCGATTGAATTGCATCAGCAGTGACCTGGAAACAGTCTGGCCCCTTTACATAGATGCATTTACATCTCCCCTATTTGACAGCAAGGAGTTTGATCGTATTAAACAGGATGCAATCAACCAGTTGAAATCAAGGGCGTCCCAGCCGGACGAATCCATAGACAAACTAGCCAAGCAAACTGCTTATGCAGGGAAAGATTATTCGAAGGATCCCAATGGAACCGAAGAAACTGTGAGTAAACTGGATGCTGTGGAAACAAAAGCCTATTATACATCCCTCCTCACCCGGTCAAGAATGTTGGTTGTTGTTGTTGGAGAGATTGACCGCGGCAAACTCGAAAAAATGATTCAGACCCTGACTGAAAATATTCCGCAGGGAAACCCGTTCAATGTCAGCCGGTATAATTATATCCCTGAAAAGAATACTTTTAAATCAGAGAAAAAGGAACTCGCCACCAATTATATAGAAGGTATAACGGGGGGACCCCTGCCGGGGACGCCGGATTACAACGCATACGTCCTGGCCGTTCGAATTTTCAGCCAACGCGACTTTCTGGAAGTGAGAACGAATAATGGATTGTCTTATGCTCCCTATGTAGTTTTCAATGGCGGATTATCTCCTTCTACTGCAATTTTTGTATCCACAACCAATCCGGATAAATACAAAGCGGTGATTGACCAATTGATTGACAAAACAAAAAAAGAAGGGTTTACACCGAAGGAAGTTAAAAATGGAAAGACAACCTATATTACCGGTTTCTATTACAGGATGGAAACCAATTCCGCGCAGGCAACAACACTTGCTTCCAATGAAATTTTGCATAACAACTGGCGCCGCGCCCTAACCATCAAAGATGATATGGAAAAGGTAAGCGTTGCGGATGTGGATCGCGTTTTCAATAAATATATCAACCATATTACCTGGGTTTATCAGGGTGACAGCGCCAAAGTGAATCCTGACTTGTACAGCAATGCGCCGGCAAAAACCAGGATGCCTGATTCCAGATTAAAGAATGAAAAAAAATAAGATCTAGCGGTGAAGGAGGTCGCGAAGGGCAGCATCGAGTGTTGGATAAATAAACTGAAAATTCTGTTTTCTTATTTTTTCACAACTCACGTTACTGCTTTTCAGAACTTCAATGCTTCTTTCTCCCAATAACAGGCGAAGCAAAAAACCGGGAATAGGAACGGCTATATAAAAATTCCGTTTCATTTTGTTGCCGAGCTCCATCATAAGTGTTTTGTTGGTAACCGGCTGGGGTGCTACAGCGTTGTAAATACCGGACCAATGCGGATTGATCATGGCTTCCAGGTATAACCTGCACAAATCATCAATGTGAATCCAGCTGACGATCTGGCGACCGTTGCCGAGTACGGAAGCAATTCCCAGGCGGACCGGTTTTTTGAATTCAGGAAATGCGCCTCCCTCATTACTGAGTGCGATGCCTGATCGAAGTATGACCAGCCTTTTGCCCAGCGAAATTACCGGTTCAATACCTTGTTCCCATAAACGGCAGGTTTCTCCGAGAAAGCCCGGATCCGGCGGATCAGTTTCCACGCTCTGAACTCCCCTGCTTTCCGAATACCATCCGATTGCAGAAGCGCTTACCACCGACTCCACCTGGTTGGGAATTTGCGTAAGGGCTTTGACCAGCAGCTCGCTGCTTTTTATCCGGCTATCCTGAATTTCCTTTTTTCTTTTGTCCGTCCATGATCTATCCACGACCCCCGCCCCGGCAAGATGTATGATATGCTTTGCCTGTCCTATGGCATCTTCATTGATGGATTGTTCGCGTATATTCCAGGCTGCATAGCTTGTTGAAGGAGAACGGCTCCTGTGCGATGCAGGATCGCGGGAAAGAATGACCACAGAATATCCCTGCATAACCAGGAGTCTTGTAAGGGCTGTTCCGACCAGCCCGGTTCCTCCGGTAATGATGACTGAAGACATGTGCTGTTATTATCAGTTTGGATTCCACCGTAAAAAATCCCTCCGGAAACCCGGAGGGAAATAAACAACTAAAAACAAACTAAATTCAAAGACGCCTCATTAATCCGGTTTCTTACCATCAAGAAAACTATTGATGGTAGTGATTTCCCCATGATTATGTTTATCGGCTTTTACTTCGTACTGGCTGTAGAAGGTCTCTACATTATTCACTGTATTGTATAATTCCAGATTTCGGCGGATGTAAGCCGGCACAGTTTCGAACTCATTGTTCGGATCCGCGGCATTCATGTTGAACGACAAGTTGCGCAACTTGCTGATCCTCTCTGCCGCACGGCGTTTAAGACCTTCTGCTTCGTCCTGCATTGCAGGGTCCTCAGCAGGCTGTTCCGCCATAGATACCGGTTGAGCTGGATGGGCCCCAGGCACATCCGCCGCTGGAATTTGGTCCTTAAATACCAGTTGCATATCCGGTGAAACATTTTCTACCGGACTTGGATTTTTCGCAACGGCAGTTAAGATCTGTTGATCTTTCACAGGAATGTTTTCAGAAAGGGGTTCGTTTTCTCCAGCTGATTCCTCAGCATAAATATTAGAAGGCCTGCTGAGATATCCTCCGGATATGATAATCGAAGACGCATCAGCAGGGGGGGTAAGATCGGTTTTCTTTTCGGGTAGTGTAGGAATATTATCCTGGTCCTGCGAAAGTATCCATTCTATTGTCTCGTGCCGGATATTTTTTTCCACCGGATTTTCCGCGGGCATCCGGTTGTTCTGTGTGCTGGGATAAACAACAACAGTTCCCATACTCTTTACGGTTCCCTGAAGCGAAGCTTCCACCAGTTTAGGCTGCAGCTCAGGCGAAAGCCCATTTTTGGCGCCCGACCCCGAGGACTTTTCCTGTAATTCAGTAGCCGGTATTTCTTTGCGCTTCGGCTGCTCCTGCCCGGGCATTTCAAGAGGAATCACAATTTTTGCCTCTTCTCTGGGTTCTTCCGGTTTTTGCGTTGGCGGAAACGGATCCTTGTATTCAAAGCCTGTAGCGATTATCGTAATGCCAATCTTATCCATCAGGTGGTTATCATAACCCAGACCCAGGATCACATCAGTATCCGGGCCGGCCTGACTGATCAGGTGGTGCTGTATGATCTCCACTTCATCCATCGTGAACTCATGCTCCCCTTCCGCAGAATTAATATTGATCAGTATCCATTTTGCACCACGGATATCATTGTCATTCAACAGAGGTGAATTCAATGCTTCTTCAATAGCCTGCTGGGCCCGGTTGTTTCCAGATGCCGCAGAACTGCCCAGGATAGCCACACCTCCATTGCGCATTACAGTGCACACGTCTGCAAAATCCACATTGATCTGGCCCGTGCTATTGATCACGTCGGTTATACATTTCGCAGCCGTTGCCAAAACATTGTCAGCTTTTGAAAAAGCTTCTTTCATTTTCAGGTTTCCGAATTGGTGACGCAGTTTATCATTACTGATTACGAGGAGGGTATCCACATAATCTTTCAGCAGTTGAATTCCTTCTTCGGCCTGCAACTGCCTTTTTCTTCCTTCATAGGAAAATGGTGTTGTTACAATGCCGACGGTAAGTATGCCCAGATCCTTGCATATCTTGGAAAGAATCGGCGCCCCTCCGGTTCCAGTTCCTCCGCCCATACCGGCGGTGATAAACGCCATTTTGGTATTTACTTCGAGCAGGCTCTTAATCTCCTCAAGGCTTTCTTCTGTAGCCTGCCTGCCGATATCCGGATTTGCTCCGGCTCCCAATCCCTGTGTGAGCAATGGCCCGAGCTGGATCTTATTCGGAACCCTGCTCTGGGCCAGGGCCTGGGCATCTGTATTACATATTATAAAATTGCAGCCTTCGATGTTTTGGTTGTACATGTGGTTGACCGCATTGCTTCCGCCACCACCCACGCCAATGACTTTAATGATGGACGACCTTTCTTTGGGTAAATCAAACTGAATCATAATAGGATGATTAATGGTTAGTAAGGAATGATTTTATAGTGCATGATCTTCTTCTTCCTTGAACAAATCAATGATGCCGTCTTTGAATTTTCCCCAGAAATCCTTGATGCCTTTGCGGTTCTTTACTCTTGCTCTCTGGATCTCATCCTCCGGCATTTCCATTTCGGCCAGCCCCGCCTGCCTTCTCAATGCCGCAGGAATTTCAACTTTCATGTGCAGCTGATCAAATTGCTTCCGGTTGTGCTCGTAATCGCTGTATCCTTTTAATATCAGGCCTATGCAGGTAGAATAAGTTGGCTTGGCCAATTCTTCAATTTGTCCGGCAGCCAAATGCTCTGTCGGGAATCCGATACGCGCATTCAGCCCGGTCACATATTCCGTTAGCTGGATCAGGTGCTTTAACTGGGAACCACCACCCGTGAGCACGATGCCTCCATTCAGCATTTTATTATCGAGCCCGACCTGCTTAAGATGGTAGGAAACAAAATCCATGATCTCACTCATCCTGGCCTGGATGATATTCGCAAGATTTTTCACGCTGATCTCTTTGGCTGGCATTCCCCGCAAACCGGGAATCGTAATGAACGCATTTCCCTTGGCTTCATTGGAGAGAGCCGAACCGAATTGTACTTTCATTTGCTCCGCCTGCGTCTTTAAAACGCCAAGGCCCGTTTTAATATCATTTGTGATATTCTCTCCGCCAAATGGAATTACGGCAGTATGCTTCAGGATGCCTTCATAAAATACGGCCAGGTCCGTGGTTCCACCGCCAATGTCCACGATGGCCACACCGGCTTCCAGATCTTCCTGGCCCATAACCGCTGCAGCTGATGCCAATGGTTGCAACACCAGGTCCTTGGTTTGAAGGCCGCTTTTTTCAACAGCCCGGTTGATATTTTTTATTGCATTCTTGTCTCCCGTGATGATGTGGAAATTCGCACCTACTTTTATGCCGCCATATCCGATGGGGCTGATGATGTTCTGGAAATTATCAACCGCATATTCCTGAGGTATTACATCAATGATCTGATCACCGGCAGGAATATATGTCTTGTACTGATCTGCCACAAGCTGATCGATCTCAAGCTGGGTGATCTCGTCCTCTGTGTGCTGCCGGACGATATCCCCGCGGGTCTGCAGACTCTTAATGTGATGCCCGGCAATACCGACATACACTTCTGAAACGCTCAGGTTAGGGTTGGACGCATAGCAATTGTCAAGTGCCAGGCGGATAGCCTTGATGGTTTCATCAATATTCAATACCTGCCCGTGTTTTACGCCATTTGAATTAGCGCGGCCGAAGCCAAGTATTTCGAGCTTGCCGAATTCATTTTTACGGCCTGCAATGGCAGCAATCTTGGTAGTCCCTATGTCGAGTCCTACAATAATGGGTTGTTCCTGGTTCATGATTTGCTTTAATTTATAGTTGTTTTTATCGTTTACCTGGTTTTTTTACAATACTGTCTTTTTCCTCCGGAAAATCATAACTCTTCAGATCCTGCTCGGTGATCGGGTTTTTTTCCAGCGGTTTCACTTCCCTGATCTTTGTCGTATCTGCTTCCATCTTTCGCGCCATCCGGATCATTTCCATCACATTCCTGAGCGCCTGAAGAGAATCAGTTTTCGAAATGGGGCCGCCCCTCCGGGTTCCAATCACCTGGCCCGCATATTCCACTTTGATCCTTGCATATTTTTCAAATCCGGATTTTGCCATTACGCTTTTATAAAATATAAAAAGGCGCCTGAATTTTTTCTCATAGTCATTCCCGTCACCGAATTCAATCACCTGGTTACCGATGAGGGAGATCATTTCAAAAGTTTTTGAAGCCGTTATATTTACCTGCTCAATAGCGTTCGACCAGAAGGGGTCCTGATTCAAAAAAAAGCTTAATGTTTTTATCTGATGATCCAGAGCACTATCATTACGCAGCCCCATTTTCTCCGATGGATACCCGGTAAAAACAGGTAGTTTCAGAGGTATCCGGCTGACCAGGGGCAATTGTTTGCCACTGCTGTCCATATAATAACTGCCTCCTGAAACCGTAAAGATGCGCGCGGCCGGTTGGCTTTGGGTTATCTGTACTTTCAGAACCTGGTTGTTATCAAAATATAACTGGGCATCTTTTATCCATGCATTTCTGCGCAAAGCATTTTCAAGTTTCTGCAGGTCAAAACTCTGCACGCGCTTTCCCTGCAAATCCTTAAGTCCTTCTTTCTCCAGCTGAACGATCACTTGATTCTTGTCCAGGAACATTTCTTTTCCTTCTGTATTGATCTGAATATCCATCCCTTTGCAGAGGCTGCTGTTCTTTTTATTGATGGCAGCAATCAGCAGGGCAAGAACAGCTCCTCCCAGTGCGCACCAGAGCACTACGGAAAATATTTTTTTAAAAGGTGTCCGAATATTCATCTATGACATTAATATTTTTTCAATGGGATCCACCAGGCTGTCAATGTCGCCTGCTCCCGCGGTGATCAACAATAATTTTTCTTTCTGCGGGACCGACCTCACCCAATCCAATACTTCTTCCTTTCCCAGTATTTGTTTTTTCATATTGCGCATCATCTCCAATATCACCTTACTGCTCACGCCTTCAATCGGTAATTCTCTTGCCGGATAAATGGCTAAGAGAATCACTTCATCCGCCATATCCAGGCTTTCTGCAAATGCGCTGGCGAAATCGCGGGTCCTCGAGTATAAATGCGGCTGAAAGATCAGGACACATTTCCTTTCGGGGTACAACTCTTTCGCACTTCTGATCAGAGCACGGAGTTCCTGCGGATGATGAGCATAATCATCAATATAAACCGCCTTTCCTCCCCGCGCATGATATTCAAACCTCCTCTTCACGCCCTGAAAACGATCCACTGCCAGCACGATCTGCTCATCAGTTAATTCCAATCTCCGGCACACGCCAATGGCTGCCAGCGCATTTTCAATATTATGTCTTCCACCAATGTTCAGTTTCACATGCTTCAATGTTCCTCCCCGACCGCCTACATCAAACAAATAACTTCCTTCCTTAATCCGGATATTTTCGGCATGGATATCAGCCTGCCTGTCCGTTAAGCTATAGGTTTGCCCCAGAATATCCCTTTCGGGATCTGGTATCCGCAATCCTTTTTTGCAGATCAGCGCGCCACCCGTTTTTATTTTACTGCTAAAAGCAATAAAAGCTTCTTCTACTGCAGCGCCGGTTCCGTAAACATCCAGGTGGTCCGCATCCATGGAACTGATCACGGCAATGTCGGGATGGAGTTTCAAAAAACTCCGGTCATATTCGTCTGCCTCAACAACACAGAGATTGGTTTCACTGGTCCAGAAATTCGTGTTGTAGTTGACAGAAATCCCGCCCAGAAAAGCATTGCATCCAAACCCGGAGTCACGCAGGATATGCGCAATCAGGGTGCTGATGGTCGTTTTGCCGTGCGTTCCGGCTACACAAACATTCAAAGAGCCTGCAGTGATCAATCCCAACACATCACTTCTTTTCAATACCTCGTATCCATGATCACGGTAATATTGTAATCCCGGCTGATCCTTTGGTATCGCGGGCGTATAAATGACCAGCTCCACTTTTTTCGGAATCGTTTCCACACTATCCTCATACTGGACTCCGATACCTTCCTGCACCAATTGCCTGGTCAGATCTGTTTCCGTTTTATCATATCCGTTCACCAGTTTTCCCTGCCGTTTGAAATACCTGGCCAATGCGCTCATCCCGATTCCTCCGATCCCTATCAAATAAACCGCTTTAATATTGTTCAAATCAGCCATGGAGCACTTTAAGAATTTCTGTAGCAATCTTTTCGTCTGCATCCGTGATAGCCAGCCTTCCAATATTTTCTTTGAGCAGCTCTTGCTCCTTCTTATCATTCGCCAGGGCTATCAGCACAGTAACCAGTTTATTCATTGCATCTTTATCCTGAATCAGGATGCCGGCATGTTTATTTACCAGGTTCTGAGCATTGACGGTCTGGTGATCTTCGGTTGCATAAGGGTAAGGAACAAAAATTACCGGTTTTTTAACTGCACACAATTCATACAGGGTACTGCCCGATCTTGAAACCACGATATCCGCCGCTGCATAAGCATATTCCATTTTTGTGATAAACTGGTTCGACCAGATCAGCCTGCTTTCTGCAGCGTGTTCCGCAGCTTTCGCCGCGAAGGTTTTTCCAGTTTGCCAGATCAACTGGATCTGATTTTTTATCAGTAATGGAATCCCCGAATCAATGGCTTCATTAATACTTTTTGCACCCAGGCTGCCTCCCGTGACCAATACGGTTGTGTAGGCCGGTTTCAATCCGAAAAACGCCAGGGCTTCTTCCCTCGAAATATGGCTGCCTACGATCTGCGCACGAACAGGATTCCCGGTATGCATCAGCCGGTCTGCCGGAAAAAATTTTTCCATTCCGTCGCTTGCCGCAAATATGCGGGTCGCTTTCTTGCCGAGCAGGATATTGGATTTTCCCGCGTAGGAATTGGACTCATGAATAAAGCTTGGAATTCCTCTTGCCTGTGCATATCGCAATACGGGAAAACTGGAATACCCGCCAACGCCAATGGCCGCTTCCGGCCGGAAGGCCTTGAAAATATTCCGGACCTGAAAAAAACTTTTTATCAGCTTGTAAGGCAGCGTAATATTTTTTATCAAAGAACTTCGGTTGAAGCCGGCAATATCAATTCCTTCTATCTGATAGCCTGCTTCCGGCACTTTCTCCATTTCCATTTTTCCTTTGGCCCCCACAAACAGGATCCGGATATCCGGTTCCCTTTTTTTCAGCGCGTTCGCAATGGCAACAGCGGGAAAAATATGTCCGCCTGTTCCGCCACCAGCTATGATGATTCGANNATTTGAAAATTTGAAAATGAATACAGGCTACATTCTTTTCATCAAAAGGAATATTGAATAAACTCATTTTCAAATTTTCAAATTTTCAAATTAACTACCCTCCGCCGCCGGTTCGCCTTCGATCCGCTCGGCATTGCGGGCAACACTCAGGATGATTCCGATGGCCATGCAGGTAAATAAAAAAGAGCTGCCGCCCATGCTGATCAAGGGCAGCGTTACGCCGGTCACCGGAAACAGGTTTACGTTGACAGCCATATTTGCAATAGCCTGGATCATCAGTGTAAAACTCAGCCCCAATGCCAGAAACGCTCCAAAAGCAAAAGGACATTTCTTAAAAATCCTGATGCTCCTAAACAGGAATACCAGGTAAATAAACATAATGATTGCTCCGCCAACCAATCCATACTCCTCTATAATGATAGCGTAGATAAAATCAGAATAGGGATGGGGCAAGAAATTACGCTGCCGGCTATTCCCGGGCCCGAGTCCGATCCACCGTCCGTTTGCTACTGCGATCTTTGCCTGGTCAACCTGATAATTATCATCTTCTTTGGCCGTCCGGTCGCCGTACATGAAATTCTCTACGCGGTTGATCCAGGTATCCACTCTGACGAAAAGATGGGAGTGGGCTTCCGGTTTTGTTTTTGTTGGGACTATGTCCCCGGACTTATGATGGATCACGGCAGCAAGTATCAGGATGAGAACGGGAACCATCGAAATACTGATTGTGAGCAGCAAATGCTTACCGCTTACGCGGCCGATAAACATGAGCATCATGCAGGTAGCCCCGATGAGCAATGCTGTGGAGAGATTAGCGGGTGCGATCAACAAGCATACGATGGCCACCGGCGTGATGACTGGTAAAAATCCCTGACGGAAATCTTTTATCACATCCTGCTTGCGGCTCAGCAAACGGCTGATATACATAATCAGTGCAAGCTTTGCCAGGTCAGATGTCTGAAAAGTGAGGTTGATGATAGGCAGCCTGATCCAGCGGCTTCCTTCATTCAGCTTTACGCCGAAAAATAACGTATAGAATAATAAGGGGATTGAGATCAGGAAGAGAATCTTTGCCACCCTTGAGTAAATGATATAGTTTACCTGGTGCGCAAAATAAATAATGAGTACTCCTACAATAATAAAAGCAAATTGTTTAAATAGATAAATCTCTGTATTGCCCTTATACATTTTATAAGCAAGCAGACCCGTTGAACTATAAACTGCAAGCAAAGAAATCATGGCGAGCATCAACACGACCGCCCAGATCACCTTATCTCCCTTGGTTCTCGAACCCAGGTGCTTAAAAGCCCGCCTCTCTATGGAAATAGTTTCTTGCAAACCTTTCTAATTTTTACTTTTTACTTTTAAATTCTTCACAAATCCCTCACTGCTTCTTTAAACTGCAAACCCCTGTCTTCATAATTCTTAAACAAATCAAAGCTGGCGCAGGCAGGACTAAGCAAAACCACATCTCCCTTAACCGCCAATTGAAAACTGCTTTTTACTGCGTCCCGGGCACTGCTGGTATTTACGATAACACTTACATCGTGTTGAAATGCCTCATGTATTTTTCGATTATCAAGGCCCATGCACACAATGGCTTTTACTTTTTCTCTTACCAGGTTCCGCAGCAGGGAATAATCATTACCCTTATCTACACCCCCAAGGATCAGGATAACCGGTTTTTGCATGGTTTCCAGTGCGTACCAGGTAGAATTGACATTGGTAGCTTTGCTGTCGTTGATGAATTCAACCCCCCGCACCGTGCTTACATATTCCATACGGTGTTCAAGCGCCGCAAAACTCTGCACCGCTTCCCTGATTTTTTCTTTGCGGATACCAATCGTGGCCGCTGCCAGTCCTGCCGCAAGCGTATTATATTGATTGTGTTTACCCTTTAGCGCAAAATCATAAATACTCATGAGTATGGTTTCATTTCCTGTTTTTAAGTTCATCTGCCCGTTCCTGATAAAGCCTCCCTGTTTTGGTTCTTGTTGCATGGTAAATGGTAATAGGTTAGAATTAAGATTATGCTCATTTAAATGTTGTTTTATCACAGGATCATCTTCACAATAAATAAAATAATCCGCCGCTGTCTGATTTTTTGCAATACTGAATTTGCTCCTGATATACTTCTCGAACTGATATTCATATCTGTCCAGATGGTCCTCCGTGATATTGGTCAGTATCGCGATATCCGGCCTGAATGTTTTGATATCATCCAACTGAAAACTGCTGATCTCTGCGATGTACCAGGGTTTCGGATCTTCCGCCACCTGCCTTGCAAATGAAATCCCGATATTTCCAACCAGCGCACAATCCAGACCGCCATGCTTACAAATATGATAGGTCAGCGAAGTGGTTGTGGTTTTTCCGTTGCTGCCCGTAATCCCCACAATCCGGCTCTCTCCTTTAAAACGGTAAGCGAGTTCAATCTCACTGATCACCGGAATCCCTTTTGCCCTTATCTGCTTTACCAGGGCATTTTTTTCGGGAATCCCCGGACTCTTCATCACTTCCTCACCATTCAGTATTCTTTCTTCACTGTGTTTTCCTTCCTCGTATTCGATGCCTTTTCCGTCCAGTATTATTTTATTCTTCTCCTCTATCCTTCCTGCATCCGAAACAAATACTTCATATCCTTTTTGGGAAGCCAGGATTGCCGCGCCGACTCCGCTTTCTCCTGCTCCCAATATGATCATTCGTTTCAACATGCCTGATTCGGATTTTTTCATCTGTTCTTAAAAGAACGGATTGGGGGTTTTTCAAAAGCATGAATAGAATGTTTCAACGCCTTATTCCATACTATCTGATCTTCAGTGTTACGATCGCAAACACCACACATAGTATGGTCACGATCCAGAATCTCGTCACAATCTTACTTTCGTGATATCCCAGCTTTTGATAATGATGGTGCAAAGGGCTCATCAGAAATACCCTCCGGCCGTCTCCGTACTTTTTCTTTGTGTATTTGAAATAGGCAACCTGCAACACCACACTGATATTCTCAACCAGGAACACTCCGCAGAATATCGGTATCAATAATTCTTTTCGAACGATGAATGCAAGCGCCGCAATGATGCCACCCAGCGTCAGGCTGCCCGTATCTCCCATAAAAACCGTAGCCGGATAGGCGTTGTACCAAAGAAATCCCAAACAGGCACCAATCATTGCACCAATGAAAATGGACAATTCGCCCAGGTTCGGGATGTACATGATGTTCAGGTATTCGGCAAAACGGAGGTTGCCGCTGGCGTAGGCAAAAACGCCAAGACAGGTCCCGATCACTGCGCTCACCCCCGTCGCCAATCCATCCACACCATCCGTAATATTGGCTCCATTCGACACTGCAGTTATAATAAATATGACAATAAGGATATACAATATCCAGGTTGCCCCGTGCCAGGCATCCGGCAATAATCTGGAATAGCGGAATTCGTGGTTCTTCACAAAGGGAATGGTGGCAATCGGTTCGCTCACTTCCACGAATAATCTTTCCTTTCCATCCAGCACCACTTTTTTAATGCCCGTTGTATCCACGGGTTTAGCATCCCCGATAAATTCCCGCCACACTTTCGTATTACTGTTAAAGTAAAGTGTGGCAGCCACCACGAAACCGAGCACAACCTGACCCAGTATTTTAAACAAACCTGCTAATCCGTCCTTATCACCTTTTCTATACGGGATACCTTGTTGTTGTGCAATCTGCTTGGCCCTGAGCTTAAGATAATCATCAATGAATCCGATCATACCCATCCAAAGCGTGCTGAAGATCATCAAGCGGATATAGGCTTTGCTTAGGTTTGCCAGCAATAGTGTGGGTATCAGGATAGCCAGGATTATGATGATCCCCCCCATGGTGGGTGTTCCTTTTTTTTGTTGCTCACCTTCGAGCCCGAGTTCCCGAACACTTTCTCCTACCTGCAGGTTTCGAAGGGCATGAATGAGTTTTCTTCCAAAGAGCATAGTGATGACAAGAGACAAAATAACAGCCAGTAATACCCGGAATGTAATGAACTGGAACAATGTTCCACCGGGTATCTTAACCCCAGATTGCTTTAACCAGTCGAATAAATGATACAGCATGTTGTTGTTCTGGCTGTTTTATGTCACCGTCCAAGATGCATTCAAACTATTTTATTTATCGAGCGTCTCAAATATTTCCCTTAAAACTGCTTTATCGTCGAATGGATATTTCACTCCTTTGATCTCCTGATATTTTTCATGACCCTTCCCCGCAACCAGCAGGATATCTGCAGGCTTCGAAAGTGTCACGGCAGTTTTGATCGCCTCTTTCCTATCGGTCACGGAAATGAATTTTCTTCTTGCGGCCGTGTTCAATCCTGTTTCCATATCTTTCAGGATGGCATCTGCTTCTTCACTTCTCGGATTGTCTGATGTAAATACAACCTGGTCGCTGAGCTGGCAGGCTACCTCTCCCATGATCGGTCTTTTGGTCTTGTCCCTGTCACCACCGCATCCCACAACCGTGATGATGCGCTCGTCGCTTTTCCGGAGTTTACGCAAAGTACTGAGCACATTTTCCAGCGCATCGGGCGTATGTGCATAGTCCACGATTCCCATGATCTTTTCTTTCCGCGAAAGAATATAATCGAACCTGCCTTCTGCGCCGGTTAACCCACTCAGGTTTCTCAGCACATCTTCTTTTTCTTCCCCAAGACAAATGGCCGCTCCGTATACTGCCAGCAGGTTGTAAGCGTTGAACTCGCCGATTAATCTGAAATGGGCCTCCCTGTCGTTAATCATCAATACCAGGCCGGTGAGGTTATTCTCCAGGATCTTCCCTTTGAAATCTGCCGTAGTCTTGAGGCCATAATAATATTTGGAGGCAGCGGTATTCTGCAACATGATCGTACCGCGCTTGTCATCTGCATTTGAAAGTGCGAACGCAGCGGAGGGCAATCCGTCGAAAAAAGATTTCTTTACACGAATGTATTCATCGAATGTTTTGTGATAGTCGAGGTGATCATGCGTGATATTGCTGAATATGCCTCCGGAAAAATGCAATCCTTCAGTACGATGCTGGTCAATGGCATGGGAACTGACTTCCATGAAAACATGACTACACGAAGCCGCATGCATATCCCTGAGCAGGGCATTGAGCGATAACGGATCCGGCGTGGTATGGGTTGCCGGAAGCACCTCATCTCCAATATGATTTTCTACGGTGCTGAGGAGACCACAGGTATAACCGAAAGAACTAAAGAGTTTGAAGAGCAGCGTGGCAATGGTTGTTTTACCATTGGTTCCGGTGATACCGATAAGTTTCATTTTTTCTGAAGGTTGCCCGAAAAAATTATGAGCAAGCCGGCCGGCCGCAACCGCTGAATTTTCTACCTGTATATAGGTAATGCCATCTTCCGTTTTTTCGGGCATCTGTTCGCAGATGATCGCTACGGGTTTTTTAGCAGCAACTGCCGGAATGAATTGGTGCGCATCCACATGCGTTCCTTTTACAGCTATAAATGCAGAACCTTTCTCAACCTTTCTGGAGTCCAGCTGGAGATCCTTCACATTCACCTGAAGTTTTCCGTGAACGGAGCGGATTGCAACCTTATATAAAATGTCCTGCAGAATCATCAGTTCAATTCTAAGATCAGTTTTTGATTTTTTCCAATAGCGGTTCCAGGTGCAATACTTTGCTGCGTTACTTTTCCCGATCCTTTCGCAAGCACCTGGATTTCCCTGGATTCCATGAGATAGAGCGCATCCCTTAATCCCATGCCTTTTACATCCGGTACGCGCTTTGGCTCTTCCGTTTTTGTCGCGATCACCGTCTGATAATGGGCGGGATACATCTTTGCCCATTTTTTACCGTCGGAAGAATCGACATAGCCCATATCCAGGGTTTGCATTACTTTTTTCATTTCCGGCGCGCTGCCCGCATAATAAAAAGCAGAACTGTCTTTCTTTATCATGAAATTGGAAGCGGCATAAAGACTATTGTCCGAATTGTCTTTTTCCAGGCTCATGAGTTTATCGGCTATTTCCTTAAATACGGGTCCGGCCACCAGAGCTCCTAAATATTTTTTGGCATATGGTCTGTTTTTGATCACCACGATACAGGAATACTTAGGGTGGTTTGCGGGAAAATATCCTACAAATGAGGACTGGTAAATATGATCTGCATAGCCTCTGCTCCCATTGGCTACGAGTGCGGTTCCGGTTTTTCCGGCTACTGAATAAAAAGAATTTTTGAATACCGTTTTTCCGGTTCCCCTGAGGCAGACGCCTTCAAGGCAGGTCCTGAGTTCCGCAAGCGTCTGATCGCTGCAGATCTTATTGATCACCGCAACCGGTTCATTTTGTTTTTCAATTCCTCCGGCATCCTGAATTGCATTCACCAGGTAGGGCTTCATCATTTTCCCACTGTTAGCAACGGCGTTATATAGAGTGAGTGTTTGCAATGGACTTATCAGCACTTCATAGCCGAAAGCCATCCAGGGTAAGGTAGTGGCACTCCAGGTACGTGACTTTGGACTCTTTATGATTGGTTGTGTTTCCCCTGCGAGGTCTATCCCCGTGATCTGATTAAGTCTTAGTTTTTTGAGGTGATCGATAAATAGTTCGGGCTGATGTGCATAATGCCCCATGGCGAGTTTGGCCATTCCCACATTCGAACTCAATTCAAAAGCTTCCTGCACGGTGTATACTCCCAATCCGTGTTTCTCCGAATCATACACGGTGCGTTTGCCCAATTTCCATTTGCCTCCTTCCAGGTCAACATGATCATTCAAGGTTACGGCATGATCTTCGAGAAGGGAGAGTAAAGTGGCGAGTTTGAATGTTGATCCCGGCTCTGAAGCACGGATTGCATAATTGAGGTCTTCCCAATAACTGCCATCCGGTTGTTTTCCCAGGTTAGCCATGGCCCGGATTTTTCCGGTGGCGACTTCCATGACTATACAGGTGCCGTGTTCACAATCATTTCCCTGCATCATTTCCAGTAATGCATTTTCTGCGATATCCTGGGTGTTTACATCAATCGTTGTGAGAATATCTTTTCCATTTTCCGGATCAATCTCATAGCCTTCTACCGGAATGTAAGTGCCGGCAGCCATATAACGGACCAGCCTTCTTCCGTTTTCTCCTTTCAAAAAGCCATCGTAGGTTCTTTCCAGACCCACATTCTGTGCGTTGGATCTTGACAGGCCGATGGTTCTGTTGGCGAGGAGTCCAAACGGATTCAAACGCTTGCTGGATGTCTCCGTAATAAATCCGCTTTTATTTCTGCCTTGTCTTATCAATGGAAAAGCCCTCAGCTGTTTATATTGGTCGAAAGTGAGATTCTTGTGAAGCGAATAATACCGGTCTTCATTCTTATAGCCCTGCTGTAGTTCCTTTTTGTAGGCGGTAGCTGACTGGTCTTTGAAAAGAGCGGCCAGGCATCCAGACAGGGAGTCCACATTTTCCTTAAACCGCTTTCCTTTCTTTTCCCGGAGTCCGTCGGCCGCAAAATCAATATAGATATTAAAATAAGGTATCGAAGTGCTCAGCATATTTCCATCCTCACTATATACCGTTCCTCTTTCGGCGCTGAGATCAACATATTTCTGGTGAAGGCTGTCGCTCATTCCCCTCCAGTAATTCCCCTGGACCTGTTGGATATAAAACACCTTGCCCAATACAGCTACACATACCAGGACAATTCCAAGGAAGCACAGATAAACCCTCCATAGTATGTCTCGTCTCAATTCCACCGGGTATCGGGGATATGGTTGTTAAATATTATTTCGATGCCTCTATGTTACTGTCATCAAGTACCATCGGTGGTGATGACAGTTCTTTCAACCCAAAGGGTTCCACTGCTTTGGCCAGTTCACTTCCCTTGCTGCGGAACATCACTTCACTTTTTAAACTTTTATATTCGTATTGCAACTCCTTTAATTCTCTTCCGGTATTTCCGACGTCACGAACAACACGGTCTGCGTAATGACCATTATAAATGTAGAGCACTGCTAAAAACGCCAGGAAAAGAAAAAACGGAAGGTTGCGGATCATCCACTGATAGCGGAGGATAAATCTGATCTTTCGTTTCTGATCATTCTTTTGGACGTTCATATAATATTTAGTGTGAGGAATAAAAAAATAAAGGGTACCAGATTATCATACTGAGCTTTCTTAGTTAGGGATTCATTTCGTCATATTTTTTCTGCGATCCGGAGTTTTGCGCTTCGCGCACGGGGGTTTATTTTCAACTCCACGGCTGATGGAGTGATGGGTTTTTTAGTAATTATCCGCAATGTTTTGGCTGCTGAAGTTTTTCCGTAGGGATCCAGGCTGGCTTTTTCTTCAAAAGTTCCATTCCTGAAAAATTGTTTTACCATTCTGTCCTCAAGGGAATGAAAGCTGATGATCGCAACACGGCCGCCTGGTTTGAGGATCGCCGGAGTTTGTTCCAGCAATTCCCGGAGCGCCATGATCTCATCATTTACTTCAATTCGCAAAGCTTGAAAAACCTGTGCGAAGTACCGGTTTGGATTGCCTTTCACCATTCTTGCAATGGCCTGCGTAAATCCGCTGATTGTCCGGAAGGCGGTTGCAATTCTTAAGCTTACAATAGATCTGGCAAGCGTTTTGGAATTTGTCACTTCTCCATACTGCTCAAAAATCCTGTGCAGATCCTGCTCGCTATACGAATTAAGGATTTCCGCCGCCGTCAACTCCTGCCGTTTATCCATGCGCATATCCAACGCTGCGTCCATCCTGGTGGAAAAACCCCGGGAAGCATCATCGAACTGATGACTGCTAACACCCAGGTCAGCGAGTATTCCGTCAACACTGGTAATTCCATTGAGGCGCAGCAATCTTAGCAGATGCCGGAAATTATGCGGGATGAAATGAAATCGTTCATCGGGCAAGGCATTCGTTTTTGCATCCGCATCCTGATCAAACCCGTACAACTGGCCTTCTTTATTCAGGAGCGACAGGATCCATGCGGAATGTCCACCTCCGCCAAAGGTGCAATCAACATAGATCCCGTTCGCCCTGATATTCAAACCGTCCATCGCTTCTGAAAGCAATACGGGTATATGATACGCGGGAGATGAACCCGTCATATAGATCATTTATCAGGTTTTCCATTCATAACTTCGTTGGCCAGGCCACTGAAATCATCCGGTGAAAAGGTTTCAAAGAACTGTTGGTACTTAGTTTTATCCCAGATTTCTATTTTGTTTACCGCTGTAACCAGCACGATATCTTTCTCCAATCCAGCGTATTCCTTTAAGCTTTGGGGGATCAGCAGCCTGCCTGCCGAATCCAGTTCCATCATCGTAGCCCCGTTCAGGAAATATCGCCTGAATGACCTTACCTTCGGATCAAAATCATTCAACTTGCTGATCTCTTCAAAAAGGGGCTCCCAACTCTTCATAGGGTATAGGCCAAGACATTTTTCAAATCCCCGGTTTATCACAAACTGGCTGCCCTCCTCCCCGGTCTGCTTTTTGAGCGAAGCCGGCAGTAGGAACCGCCCTTTTGTGTCGAGCGTTACCTCGTATTCCCC
>PLEB01000207.1 GCA_003136915.1 Chitinophagaceae bacterium | reverse complement strand
TGTAATAGACAATATTTAATCGGACAGTAAAGGATTTTCAGTTTTTTAGGGCCGGATATATTTTTACGCTGCCGGGGTAAGTTGTCCTATCATCTTCTGCCTGGCTAAGATAAGAGATTCTTTAAAAGTTTCCATTGGCGTTTTTCCGAAGCAGTATCTTCCGCTGTGACACCTTTCGTTATTGTAAAATTTCATCCATTCATCCAGGTCATGCTGAAGGTCTGCCAGATTAGTATATAACTTTTTGCGGAATGCAACAGCATAAAACTCTTCCTGCATTGTACGATGCAGGCGTTCGCAGATTCCGTTGCTTTGTGGCCTGCGGATCTGCGTTTTGCTGTGTTCAATTCCTTCAATTTGTAAATACAGCTCGTACTCATGATGCTCTGGCCTTCCTTTGAACTCAGTGCCACGATCCGTCAAGATGCGAAGCAACGGCACTTCCTGATCTTCAAAGAATGGCAATACTCTGTCGTTCAGGATATCAGCAGAAGTAATTGCATGCTTGCTTTCATAGAGCTTCGCAAAAGCTACGCGCGTGTAGGTATCGATAAATGTCTGCTGATAGATACGGCCGACCCCTTTGATATTCCCTACGTAGTAGGTATCCTGGCTTCCCAGGTATCCTGGATGTTCAGTTTCGATTTCGCCGAACGTTTCACGCCGTTCTTTTTTGCGTTCCAAAGCCATTAGCTGGGCTTCTGTAAGGATCATACTTTCTTTGGCCATCCTTTCTTCCAGATTGTGTAAACGCTTTTCAAAAAGCTCCAGATTATGCCGGAGCCATACGCTGCGGATACCGCCGGCAGAAATAAACACTCCCTTCTTGCGAAGTTCATTACAGGCCCGCTGTTGGCCGTAAGCCGGATAATCAAAAGCCATCTGTACAACGGCTTCTTCCACTGCAGGCTCAACGCGGTTTTTGAGAATTGGTTTTGAACGACTTATTTCCTGAAGAGCTGACTCACCACCCGTATCGTACATCTCTTTGATGCGGTAGAAGCTGTCCCTGCTGTAGCCCATCACTTTGCAGGCCTGGGAAACGTTGCCTAAATGTTCTGCGAGATTTAATAACCCTAACCGGGTTTTGATTAACTTAGATTCTACTTTCATGATCTGACATTTTGGGATTGATTAAATAAGTGTGGTTACTTAAAGTTAATCCCAACTGTCAGATTAAATCTTGACTACTTCAAATTAGCAGAGACCATTTTTTAATTTTTACTTTTTAATTTTTACTTTTTAATTTTTAATCTCACAAATTCACCTTCCCCGCATCTTTATCTTTATTTTTGTTGCCGGAATCATCGTCATCATCTCCGGAGTCATTTTTATCAACTGACCTATCACCCGCATTACCGATGCGTATCTTACCGAAACTGCTTTTGATCCTGATCTTTGCGTTACCGCTGCCTGAACTGCCGGAATAATCCTCGTCGAACTTCGGACCCATATTATCGTCCTCCTTTTGCTGCGAGATCTGGATTCCGGAGTGATTACTGAAGCTTCCGAAATTCGTATGCACATCAAAGCTGG
Source organism: Chitinophagaceae bacterium (assembly GCA_003136915.1). Classification (GTDB taxonomy): domain Bacteria; phylum Bacteroidota; class Bacteroidia; order Chitinophagales; family Chitinophagaceae; genus Puia. The sequence goes on along the minus strand of PLEB01000207.1, from coordinate 3,885 downwards.
CTGAGAGATTTTTTGGAATATACATGCGAACGTTAGAATAGGATTCGAAAAGAGAAAAATCTTTGATATTCTGATCCAGTGAAAATTCTACATTATCACAAAATTCTGTATGGATCTTGGCGTTTCCTGTGATTTCCTTAATCAGTGAGCTGCCGTTAAATTTAAGTGTGATATCCGGATTGGTAACCGCCCCGATTTCGGCCTTCCCAAACTCCACGTGGAGTTCTCTGGCATTCGTGAGTTTGCCGGTAGTGAGTTCGCCGAATTTGCTGGTCAGGCTAACGGGTCCGATAAAATTCCCAATATTGATCTTTCCGAAACTGTTTTCTATTCGCAGTGGATTTCCTGAAGGCATGATCACTTTATAGTCTATGGAAAACTTGCGCTGATCATTACCGTCCTTACCTTTTCTGCCATTGCCCATTTGGCCTATCTCCGTTTTAAAAGAGATTTCATCACCGCTCTTGCTGTCGGAAACAGAGATCTCGTCCATCATTTCCTGCGCTTTCTCCTCTGTGGGAGCGCTTACCTCAATCTGTATATCTACCTGGATCTCGTTTTTGTCCCATGTTGTCACGGCCACGTCGCCAAAAGAATTTTCAATTCTTAATTTGTCATCGCCGGTGACTGTATATGATTTGCTGATATTCTTTCTTTTTTGCACCAGATCGCCGTCTGATGCAGCGCTTAGCAGGGGCACTGCCAGGAACGCCAGTATCGTTATGATCTTAAACGGATTTGTATGCTTTTTCATACGCTGATTTTTTGGAATGTTTGATTTGTTTAATAATATCCAGTTGTTTATTCAATAAGCCGATCTGAAGCTGCAGGTTTGAGATCATGGCTTCGATTACCTGTTCCCGGTTAGAGTTTTTGGGAAGCTGTGTTTTTAATACATGGTATACGCTATCTAATTTATTCACATCGCCTGAAAACCGTTTGTAAAGAAGTGGTTCGTCCTTTTGGAGGGACCTCAATTCATTATGCTTGATCTCTACGAGCCGGGCGTAATGGTACATCTCTTCATTATAGTCTGCCTCTTCCGGCGTCAGCGATGGTTCGGATTTTGCTTCTCCGGATTTTTTTATTTGATCCGTCCGGGTTTGGCTCAGTTCAGTTTGGCCTGCTGCGCCATCCTTGCGCGGGCTATCCGGGCGCTGCTTTCCTGTATCAGGAGCGGTTGGCTGATGGTGGTTTATTGCAACCGGAAGCTCCTGCTTTGGATGATGAAGAATATAATATAATATTCCGGAACCGCATACCAGCACAACCGCTGCGGCAGCCGGAAGCCAGCGTTTGATGTACAGGAAGGGGACCCGTGAGTATTTCTTCGTATCCTTCTGCCCTTCCACAGAATCCATCCGATCCCGGATTTTGTTCCAAAGGCCCGGTGCCGGAACTTCGTCGTCGAACTCGTCCCGGTGATCATTTACAAATTTTTCTAATTCGCTGCTCATGATAAGCCCTCTTTTTTTAAATATTGTAATAATTTCTGTTTAGCGCGCATATACTGGGTTCTGACTGTAACGTGCGATACCTGTAATATTTCCGCGATCTCTTCCTGATCATATCCTTCAAATAGATGGAGCGTTAACACTGTCCTGTATCCATTCGGAAGCTCTTTCACTGCTTTTTTTATCTCTTCCACTTTCAGCCCGATGCCGCTTTCATCATAAGTTTCTTCATCCGCCAAATGACCAATCGTCGTTTTTTCCATATCGATTATGGTCATCTTACGCTTTCTCAGCGCGTTGATGGATTTGTTTATCACGATCCTCTTGAGCCAGGCACCGAATGTGGATTTGTACGCAAAACTTCCAATTGCAGCAAAAGCATCACAGAAAGACTCCTGCAGTACATCTTCCGCATCTCCGCTATTGTTCACAATACGCAGGCTTGTATTGTACATGGCTTTGGAATATTTCTCATACAATTCACTAAATCCGCGCGGATCACCCTTCCTGCAGCGTTCCACGAGTTCATCGCGTTGTATCAGTGCCGTTAACTCCAACAATTCGTTTTTAGTTCTTTAATTAAGTACACAAAGAAAGGCAGGATGTTGCATCTCTCCATCTTCCTGAATTGCGGTAGGACTGTGAGAGCTTTCCAGTCTTAATCTAAACATGTTATAATCAGGTGGTTATGAATTCATGTTCAATTGGGAAGCAGCGAATAATCCCAGTTTTGCCGAATGCTTACCGCCATTGATTATTTTCGCATCCAACAAGTTTCAACATGGCCGCCAAAACCGATGTTTTCCAGAGTCCGGATTATTTTCTGCTTGATGAATTGCTCACGGAAGAACACAAACTCATCAGGGAATCTGTTCGCGCCTACGTGAAAAAGGAGATCAGTCCGATCATTGAAGAATACGCTCAAAAGGCTGAATTCCCGCAGCAGATCACGCGTCAACTCGGTGCACTCGGTTGTTTTGGCCCGACCATACCCGAGGTTTATGGAGGGGGCGGCCTTGATTATGTCAGTTATGGATTAATGATGCAGGAATTGGAAAGAGGAGATAGCGGGGTTCGTTCCACAGCTTCTGTTCAGGGTTCCCTGGTAATGTTTCCTATTCATGCGTATGGTACCGAGGAAATGAGAAGAAAATTTCTTCCAAAGCTGGCTTCTGGTGAGTGGCTGGGTTGTTTTGGTCTTACTGAGCCTGACCATGGATCTGATCCCGGCGGGATGCTCAGCAATATTAAGGATAAGGGAGATCATGTAGTTTTGAACGGCAGTAAAATGTGGATCAGCAATGCCCCCTTCTCGCAGGTGGCTGTTGTATGGGCAAAGGATGAAACCGGTGAGATACGCGGACTGGTAGTAGAACGTGGTATGGAGGGATTTACCACGCCCACGACCCATGGAAAATGGAGTTTGCGTGCGTCTGCCACGGGTGAATTGGTATTCGATCAAGTGAAAGTTCCCAAGGAAAACCTCTTCCAGGATATCAGGGGACTAAAAGGACCGCTTAGCTGCCTTACCAAAGCAAGGTTTGGCATCGCCTGGGGATCTGTCGGCGCTGCCATGGATTGTTACGACACAGCGCTCCGGTACAGTAAGGAGCGTGTGCAATTTGACCGGCCCATCGGCGGATTCCAGCTGCAGCAGAAAAAGCTTGCTGAAATGATCACGGAGATAACCAAAGCGCAATTGATGAACTGGCGTCTGGCCGTACTCATGAATGAGAACAGGGCCACACCTGCGCAGGTTTCGATGGCCAAGCGGAACGGATGCGAGATAGCTGCTAATATAACCCGCGATGCGCGTCAGATTTTAGGTGGAATGGGCATTTCGGGTGAATATCCGGTTATGCGTCATATGATGAATATGGAAAGCGTACTCACTTATGAAGGAACGCACGATGTCCATCTGCTCATTACCGGAATGGATATTACGGGGCTGAATGCGTTTAAGTAATGTGGAAATGTGCTAATATGAAAATGTGTAAATGAGAGAACGATCTGTTCGCCTTTTTTTAGTTATATTTCTGTATTGTTATATTTTTTGTGATATGTATTCAATTTACACATTTACACATTTCCACATTTTCACGTTTGCATTTTCCCATTTTCCCATTTCCACATTATCACATTTGCCTCCATGCGCATATTCCTCATAGGCTTTATGGGTTCGGGAAAAACACATTGGGGAACGCGCATAGCCGAGACCCTGCAGATTCCTTTTTATGATCTCGATGCAGTTATAGTAAATGAAGAGGGGATGAGCGTTTCAGAAATCTTTAGGATCAAGGGTGAAGAAAATTTCAGGTATAAGGAAAAGAAAACGCTGGAAGAACTGGTGGCTAAATTCGATCACTTTGTGCTATCGGCCGGCGGAGGAACGCCCTGTTGCTTCAACAATATCAAATTCATGAAACGGCAC
>PLEB01000449.1 GCA_003136915.1 Chitinophagaceae bacterium | reverse complement strand
CCCGAACAGCTCACCGATTCAATCCGTTGCCTGGAAAATTATAGTTTTAGTGAAGCGGAGCTGGGTAAGATTGATTTAATATTAGGCTGAATGTTGGGGGAGTGAGGAGTTATGAATTATTAGTTATGAATTATGAGTTATTGACTTTTTAACTCATAACCCATCACCCATAATCCATAACCCATTACTACTAAAACACTTCCCCAAGATTCACAAAAAACCCTCTCGAACCCTGGCGCCCCCATCCGTAATCTATTGCAATATTAGTGCGTGAATATTTATTTAACTTGATGCGAAGTCCGAGCCCTCCCGCAGGGGCAGCAGATTCGAACCTCCAGGTATTTATCTCAGAAAAACTTTGGAGGCTGCCAAACAAAGTCATTCCGAGTAATCCATTTGAGGTTAGCCTGATCCGGTATTCCGATTCCGCGTCAATCATATTATTACTTCTGAACCGACCCTGAATATATCCCCTGCCGGTGTTATAGGCCTTATCCCAGCCTGTACTTGGCAACATCAGATATGGCGGTTTGCCGCTAAGCGTAAACCAGTTGTAACTCCACAAGGCAAAGATGTTCTGGGATTGCGAGGGAAACCGGAAATAGCCCCGCCATTCCACATGCATGGCATTCCAGTTGGCATCTGATCCCAGAAACTTAAATCTCGGATCCACAGCAATATTTGCATAGGTTCCCGAATATGCATTGATTGGATTATCACGGGTATCTCTGAGTATGTGCAGAGAAAGGCCCGATGATATCGATTGGTTTGTATAACCGTATTTTTCAAAACCAGTAACCGGATTTAAATGCGGCTGCAATTCCCTCACGCCCCAGAAATAATCCAGGTGATAGCCGCCNNGGAAATAGAGTGGGTCTTGATCGGCCGGGCTCGTGTGCATGCCCAGGCCATAAGTAAATGATGGATATTCTAAATATCGCCAGTCGGAAATCAGCAAGGCCCGGTTATGTTTAAAATAAAAGACAGATTGTACGGGCACTATGACCTGATTATATTGAGTGTAAGAAATGCCTGCAAGGAAGGTGGATGGGAAAAGGGTATCCTGTTTTCTCCGTTTGTAGATGATCATATTGGCACTGGCAAGCACTGCGAATCCGGTTTGCAAAGTGTATCCCACTGCCGGTAAAATACCAAGATGGATATGGTGACGAATAGAGGGGCTGTCAGCATGAGCAGCATGACTGCGAAAAAAATGCTGAAATACATCTGGAATATCTTTGGCACTATCTTCCGCATCCTGGTTTGCGGAAGATTGAGCGAATAACATGAAAGGAATTAAAAGGAGGAGGGTGGCATTCAGGATTCTTGCAAGCATATGCAGGTGTCAGTAGTTAGTCTTGCTTCTAAGATAATCATTTCAGTATAATAGCAGAAGCGGGGCTGATCCAGGAGGTTTTAGCCGAATGCATGGATATGCGAAAAATGTACTATATTTGCAGTTCTGTATGTTATGACTCTTACTGCGTATTCTTTTGAGTGTTTATTTCTCTCCAGAGTTTTCCCCGTGAAAGTTTAACGTAAGGCAGGTAAAGTACCCTGATTCAGAGGTAGCCTTACCACATTTTTTAATTAATATATATCAAATTGTTATTCTCAGAACTAGGCCTCATTGAGCCCTTGCTCAAAGCCGTAGCCCATGAAGGCTATGAAATTCCAACCCCAATCCAGGAACAAGCTATCCCCGTCGTTTTAGCAGGAAGAGACCTTCTCGGCTGTGCCCAGACCGGTACCGGGAAAACGGCCTCCTTTGTTTTGCCTTTGTTACAGCGTATGCATGCACAAAAAGAAGCTGCTGCAGCTAAGGGGCATTCCATCAAGACACTTGTTTTAACGCCGACCCGTGAACTGGCTACTCAAATTCATGAATCCATAGGGACTTATGGAAAATTTCTCCATCTCAAGTCCGTCGTAATTTTCGGCGGTGTACCACAATCCAGACAGGTTCAGGATTTGCGGAGAGGTTGCGACTTCGTCGTTGCTACTCCGGGCCGCCTGATGGATTTACTTAATCAGGGTGTTTTATCCTTAAACGGGATTGAATATTTTGTGCTGGATGAAGCCGATCGTATGCTGGATATGGGCTTTGTGGANNTCGGCCACCATGCCTCCGGCTATTCTTTCCCTGGTTCAGATCTTATTGACGAACCCGGTAGAGATTTCGGTTACTCCCGAGGCAAAAACCACTGAATTGGTTGAACAATCGCTTTACTATGTTCAGAAATCCGAGAAGCGTTCTCTGCTGCACCATCTTTTAAAAGAAGGCGGAAGAAAAAGTGTGCTTGTTTTTACAAGAACCAAGCATGGCGCTGACCGCGTGGCCAGGGACCTGAACCGTTCCGGTTTTCAGGCGACAGCCCTGCATGGTGATAAGACACAGCAAACCAGGGAAAGATCCCTGCAAGGATTCAAGGATGGAAAATTGCAGATCCTCGTCGCAACCGATATTGCTGCACGCGGGATCGACATTGACGAGCTTGGTTTGGTCGTCAATTTTGATCTGCCGAATATTCCGGAAACTTATATACACCGGATCGGAAGAACCGGCAGGGCCGGAGCCACCGGTAAGGCCATTTCTTTCTGTGATTATGAAGAAAAAATTTATCTCAGGGATATTCAGAAACTCATCGGCCAAACTGTTCCCGTAGTGAGCGATCATCCGTTCCATGTTAAACTCATGGAGCCTATGTCGGTTGCCTTAGCATCAACAACCGGATCGTCCGGGCGTTCTGCCGGCGGCGGAAGAAGGTATGGAAGAAAATTTTCGCAGCGCTGATTCCTGTTGCGTATGCCCATTGCGTCCATAAAATTAATATTGACCGGTGCCACAGGCATGGTGGGTGAAGGCGTATTGCATGAATGCCTGCTTTCGCCTGATGTGGAGACTGTTTTATCCGTATCAAGGAAACCGTCCGGTCTGCAGCATCCCAAGCTCCGTGAAATCTTGTTAAGTGACTTCTTCGATCTGTCGTCAATCGAATCCCAGCTTCAGGGGTATAATGCTTGTTTTTTCTGTCTGGGCGTTTCTTCCGTTGGCATCGATAAACCGACATATGAAAAGCTGACCTATGAACTTACACTGAAATTTGGCGGCGTTTTAAGCAGATTGAATCCGGGAATGGTATTTTGCTATATTTCGGGCGCAGGAACGGACGCCGCCGGGAAAATGCATTGGGCGCGCATAAAGGGGAAAACAGAAAATGATTTAAAGAAACTCCCTTTCAGCGAGGTTTATCTCTTTCGTCCCGGTATTCTAATACCTACAAAAGGATTGAAGAATACTTTATCTTTCTATAAATGGTTTGCCTGGCTTCTTCCGTTGATCAGGATCATTTATCCAAGAGGCATCAGTACCCTTGCCGCACTGGGTCAGGCTATGATCCATGCCGCTACACGCGGATATCCAAAGAAAGTGATTGAAGTGAGTGATATTGTAATCTTGGCGCATAACGCAAACTGAATCCCATGAATATTTCATTAACAGGAAAATATGCAGTGATTTGTGGCAGCACGCAGGGGATTGGATTTGCTGCGGCACTTGAACTTGCGGAACTGGGTGCGAATTGCATATTAATTGCAAGAAACGAATCTGCATTGGTGAAAGCTGTTGCAGCATTATCGGTGAAAGAAAAACAGAAGCATCGTTATGCGGCAGCTGACTTTTCTAATAGGGAAGAGGTGCGCAAAGCAATTGAAAACATTGTCAGCCAAACCCCGGTAGATATCCTGGTGAATAATACTGGAGGTCCAAAAGCCGGACCCGTTATCGAAGCCACGCCTGAAGCATTCGAAGAAGCTTTTCTGCAACATTTAATTTGCAATCAAATATTGTCACAGGCGGTAATACCCGGAATGCGGAAAGCAGGCTATGGCAGGATCATTAATATCATTTCGACTTCTGTGAAAACGCCGCTTCCGAATCTTGGTGTTTCCAATACTGTCCGGCTTGCTGTGGCATCCTGGGCGAAAAGTTTGTCCAATGAGATTGCGAAATATAATATTACGGTGAATAATGTGCTTCCGGGATTAACTGAAACCGGCAGACTTCAAAGTCTCGTCAGGCAAACAGCCGATGTAGAAAAAACGGAAGTGGCTTCGGTTGAGCAGCAAATGATGCAAAGTATTCCAATGAAGCGCTTCGGCACTCCGGCGGAAATTGCCAATGTCATCGCGTTTCTCGCTTCACCGGCAGCTTCTTATGTAAATGGAACTAACATAGCGGTGGATGGTGGCAGGACGCCTGCTTTTTGAATGGGTTGCGGCTGACTGAAAACGGAATTCATCATTCCTCGTGAATAGATTTAGAATTCAAATGTTTTCACTTCAGGGTCATTCAAAATATAGTTCACAAAAAGTAGATGGTTCTTTTCGGAACCTCTTGCTATCCATTCTCCGGTGATCAGATTGTCAGATTTTATTTCCTTGCCTCTCTTGAATTTCAGATGATGCTTTTCGAGGCATTCCTCATATGCCTGTAACGTTTTTTCCCGGTACTCACACACAATTTTATAATTCCGGGTTTGGCCAACCCGGTTTATCCACCCCTCAAGTCTGCTAAATAAATACAACATAATTAGAATCATGGCGCAGGCTATGATGGACGTGGATTCATATCCTGCACCAATGCCCATGCCCATGGCGGCTGTTGCCCATATCATAGCTGCGGTGGTGATGCCATTCACACCAAAATCGCCTTTAAAAATAACACCTGCACCTACGAATCCAATACCCGTTGCAATATTGGAAGCGATCCGGTCTTGATTTCCATTCACTCCGATCAATTCCGAAAATATGGTGAACAGCGTCGAACCAAGGCAAATCAGCGTCAGGGTGCGGAAACCGGCCGACTTGCTCCTGTATTCTCTTTCAGCGCCAATGAGTCCGCCAATGAATAAAGAAAGAAGTAATTTTTCGACAATACTATCGGGCAAAGGCATATTTGGTTATTTATCTGAATGAAAGTTCGTCATTGCCTGCGAACTTTCCAAGCAGATAAAACCGGCGATAGTCACTATTCCTGCTTTCCGTACTTTTCAACCACCTGCATGGTGCCATCGGCGCTGGCCTTAACGGTTATCCAGTCCTTCTTATCTTCCAGCTTGATATAAAAGAGGGTCTCTGTGTCTGTCGTAGTTTCGGTAACACCAAAAATATTCTTATCTGCGTATTTTTTATGCAGTTCCCAGGAAAGATGAATGGGTAGTAAATCTGCATTTTTGAAATAGCGGACAGAACTCAGGAAATTTCCATCGTGGTCGTATTCGATTTCGGAGAGAATGGCATCTTGTGTAAAATGAACAAAGTAATGATCTCCGTTCTCCTTCCATTGAACCTGTTGCGCCAAAGGAAAAGCATCCCGGAAAGCTTTAACGAGTTTTTCATTTATTTCAAGGGCCTTACTGTTTGCGAACGCTGGCAATTGGATCATGAGCGCAAGAAAGCAAACGAGTTTTACAAAACTTGTTTTCATACGTAATCATTTTGAGGTGGAAAATTTAATACCGCTATAAATATATACCTGGAACAAAGGTGAAGTCAAGCAGAACTATACTAGCGGCAGTAGCCAAAAATGCTGCATATGAGAAATAAAAATCAACTGCGACGAACAATTATAATTAACCCACTAATCTGCATAATTCAGTGCTGAGCAGCATTGTATTTTCTTTAACTTTTATATCCGAAAAAAAAACTTGAGGATCAGCGGTAAAAGTTTTTTTAATAAACCCGCAAATCGGAGAGATGATGAGTCCGTGCTTCCATTTATTTCAGAAATGCCGCGTATCCATAATCGTAAGAAAAGTTTTGGGTATAACAGGAACGATCCGCATGAATTCCCATCCCGGGAAATTGATCCTGAATTATGTTGATTACTAGTGTATTATCAAGGCGTTTCTCCGCAACCTTTTTATCGTAAATTACGTAGTACTAGCCTGTATAAGCTCTCCATGAATTCCTTCCTATAGAAACCAACTGTTCGACACTTAACCGCAACAATACATTGTCTGATGATGTGCAGGTGGGTTGTTTTCTTTCTGTTTATTTGCTTCCGGTCTTTTTCCCAGTCGCAAACATGTCCGGTTAATATCAATTTTGCAAGCGGCGACCTGACGCACTGGTTTGCGTATACCGGAAACAACGAGCGTGGGAACGGGCAAACTGCTATCATGCAGCGATATGACTCTACAAGTCTTGCTCCCTCGGGTACAATAGGGGCTAAAACAGAACCTGAATACAATCTTGGAGGTGTCCGCGGCATCCAGGTGCTGACCGCGAGGGGAGGCATTGATATGTTTGGTGGTTTTCAGACCATTCCAACCATTAACGGTTACAGTTATAATTATTCCATCCTGCTTGGCTCGACGTCTATCACCAGGGGAAATTCCAATGGTACTGGTGGCGGCGGATATATCAGGGGTGTCAGTTACAATATAAACGTACCTCCCGGTCCTGCTACAGTGCCCTATACCATGACCTATGCTTACGCAATGGTATTGGAAAACGGAACCCATATATCCAGTGAGCAGCCGCTGATTTCGCTTACGCTCAGAACGCAGGATAGTGTGATCAGCTGTGCTTCTCCGAGTTATTACCTCCCCACTTTCAACAATGTAACGGAAGGTGGGCGTGGTGCAACGCTTGACAGTGCGACGGCTAAGCGCAATGGATTTGTCGTTAGCCAGGTGGCTTCTCCAAATGACAATCTTGATCAAGCGGGAGTAGATGGCTTCCTGCGTGATGTGTGGTTTAAAAACTGGACCGAAGTCACCTTCGATCTTTCGCCTTATCGCGGTCAGCAGGTGAGCCTCACATTCGAGGCTGATAATTGTGTACCGGGTGGGCATTTTGCCTACGGCTATATCGCAATCCGGAACAACTGTGGCGGATTGGAAATCAGCGGAGATTCTCTGATCTGCTACAACACTGCTGTAACTTATTCCGTGCCTGCCCTGGCCGGTGCAACATACGACTGGATCGTTCCCGGAACATGGAACCTTCTATCCAGCGACACCACCAATATCATCCGTGTTAAAACAGCCACGGCAGGAGGTACCATTGCTGTCCGCGAAAAAAATAGCTGTGCTAATCTAACGGATACGATCCAGATCAAAACGCTTCCTTCGCCTGTTGGCGGAACGCTGGACGGGTCCGCCACGGTTTGTACGGGAGAAAATACCAGTACACTGAACCTGTTCGGTTATTCCGGCGTCATCGGCAGCTGGCAGGCCTCAACGGATAGCATTAATTGGTCCGCCATTCCCGATATTACTCCTAAATACATAGCTGAAAATCTCAACGCAACTACTTTGTACAGAGTCGTTGTGGGCAAAGGAAATGTGTGCCCTCCGGACACGAGTTCTGCAGCAATGATAACAGTGGATCAAAAAACAATTGGAGGACAGGTTGATCCTGCAGTTTCAACATTGTGTTCCGGGCAAACGGCGGGAGAAACTCTGACCCTGTCAGCGAATCTCGGCCTTGTACTCAACTGGCAATATTCTGTAGATGGAACCAACTGGACAAGTTATAATCCCGGAGATGCCACTCCGTTCAATACCGTCCAGGGTATAACACAAAACACTCAATTCCGGTCCATTGATAAAAATGGGGTATGCCCGCCAGACACCAGTGCAATCGCCAATATTGCATTTGATCCTGTTTCTTTCCCGAAGGCTGAAACAGAACCGGCAGATACGACGATTTGTTTTGGAACCCCTGCGACGCTGGATGCCAATATTGATATTGGAACCAGCTATTCCTGGAGCGGCGGAACGGTCAGCAGTGGAAATATCGGCGGCACGCCAATCCAGTTTGCAAACCAGGTTTCTCCGGTCACCACGACTGACTATATATTACACGTGCTGAATGAAGGCTGTCCGAATCCACTCCTGGATACTTTTCACATACACGTGCTGGCGCCTGTTGTTGTTGACGCGGGAAGGGACACTTCCGTTGTTATAGGAGAGCCTTTGCAGTTCCAGGCGTCCTCAAGCGATGAGGGACCGGACGCATTTTTATGGTCACCTGCAACAGAACTCAACAATCCTTCCATTGCTGATCCGGTGGGCACGTACAACTTAAGTGATAATATTGTCAAGTACACGGTGAAAGCCACTACGCCATTCGGATGCTCCGGCGAAGGATCCATTACAGTAAAAATATTCAAGACAAAACCGGATATTTTTGTACCGAACGCCTTTACNNTCTATTGGCACCGGTTGGGACGGCAGCCTGAATGGCGTACCACAGGCTTCCGGCGGTTTCGTTTGGATGGTGAAAGGAACTGATTATAACGGCGACACCATTACCAAAAAAGGAACGATGGTGCTGATCAGATGATTACCGCAGTGATATTTCTCGCGATCTAACAAGTCCTTAACCTCATTTAGCATTTCAATTGATCCTGGTGGAACTAATTTACCGGCCAAACAGGTATTATGAAAAGCTTATTGTTGTGTTCTGCAATATTGTCCGGCGCTGTTTTATACAGCAGTTGTTCCCACAAGCTGATGCCGGAAGGGCATTTCCAGGATACGCCGGTAATCGTTGATGGCAGAATCAATGACTGGGGTCTTCCGCTTCGTTTCAGCAATCCGGAATATAGCATGCAGTATGCAGTTACCCATGACAATAAGAATTTTTATGTATGCATCTATTCAAAATACGAATCCATGCAAATGCGGATACTGAAAGCCGGGATGACGATATATTTTGATCCGAAAGGGAAAAAAGATAAGAAGATGAGCCTTGTTTTTCCGATCAAAAAACCGGTTGATCCTGCAGAAAACAGAAATGGTAATCCGATTCGTAGTGGTGATTTGAAATCGGAAATTGACGAATTGTTGCTTCAGAGCGACTATTACAATACAACCGGGTTTCTAAATATAGGGAGCGGGCAATTCGGAATAAACGATAAGAAAAACAATATCCAGGTAGCTATCAGATTTAATGAGGATAGCAGTCTCGTATATGAAGCCGCCGTGCCCATCAGTTATGTCCTGGGCGCAGATTTGAAACCCGGATATGTTCCTGCGAACTTCAGCGTAGGCGTGGCCATAAATCAACTTCCTGCAAGAAATAACAACAATGGATATCGGCCGCGGTCATCCTACGGAGGCGGCATGAGAGGCATGCGAATGGGAGGCGGAGGGGGAGGAGGCAGGAATTATGGATCAGGAAATAATCCCAATTCCAAACCTGAAGAGAACTGGTACCAGTTCAGTCTTGGATATAAAAAAGTTTGAGGGTGTTCTACAATTTTATTAGGTCATAGCGTGAACTTCGCCCAGCTCCAGCAACCTTGAATATTCCCTTTTCAACGAGTTCCTGCAGATCACGAGTTGCAGTAGCCTTAGATGTTTTTGTTAAGCTTGTATATTTATTCGCTTTCATTCCGCCTTCGAAACCCTTGACTCCTTCGTCAAACCACGAATGTACGTGAGGCTGGGAAGTTAGAGATAGCTCAACCACCACTGCCCGTGCGTTTTCTTGTATTGTCCAAACCACCGGCAAGGGAAATACAACAACGTAATGAGTAGCAGCCATACGGCGAATATACCCGCCAGAGGAAGGCCGAAATTATTGGGACTGAAAGGGAAGTTGCTTTTGTAGGCTTCGCCGATGTGGTGACCCATCGAAAAGAAAAGGATGATCGTAATCATTTGAGCGAGGATCCAGTGGCAGATATAGTAGAAAAAGGGAGCATTACCATATACGATGAATATGCGCGCGAGCCGATTACCGGCAATTTCGGTTTTTGCCAGCAACAGGAGTGCAATCCCCAGAGTCATGCACAGATAC
>PLEB01000029.1 GCA_003136915.1 Chitinophagaceae bacterium | reverse complement strand
GCTGTACTGTCTGCACCCGGCAGTGGTTGAAAAGTAACGGGCTCATTAGCAGTTGGTGGTACTGCATGCCAGCAAATTGTAATTATGGAGCCGAGTTTGTTTTGCCGGATGGCTTCATCCACGATATCCTGTCGTGCAAGATAGGAGTCTGTATTGCTATCCCTTGCAAATCCCCAGTCTGTACTATAAATGACCGGCGTTTTACCAATATATTCCGCCGCAAACTTCGTGTTCCTTCCTTTCACGTTTGGGTAATTATGCTGGCCCGATAAAATATATTGTCCCGATATGCTGTAAAAAAACTTTAGTAATGCTTTCGCCTCAGGTGATGCATTTTTCGTGACGGGGCTCATTGTTTTTTCCTGGGCGCCAGCATTTTCAGAACAAATGATTAATGAGACCGCAAAAAGTAGTATGAGTTTTTGGAAGCTTTTCATACCTTATGTTTTTAAAATTTAATAAATAAACGCGCTATTCTTTTGACGCTACATTAAATCCTTCTACATCAACCGATGGCTTTTCACCCATAGTATCCGCATCCTGCAGTTCAATTTTTATCGTGCGCTGATCTCCTGGCAAAAGAATAAAATAATTGTCATTATAAATAACTGGCAAAATTCGTTTGCCGCTTTTTGACCCTACAACTTTCAACCTCACATTGATAGCGGGATACTTTGTATTGTTTGTAATTGTTGTTTTGAGATCCCAATGATCATTCATCTTTGCAATGTTTGTAACCGACAGCAGTTTTATTGTTGGAAATCTTGTTATAGCATCCAGGTGACCCATTCCTCCAGTTGAATCTTCATTGAATCCACGCATATAGACATTTTGGGAAATAAGTTCACCGCCTTTTTTGAGTTCAAGCTTTACAAAATATATACTATCCAGATCTGCTGGCTTTGTAACAGGGAAAATAGAAATTGTACTATCCTGCGGACAATTAACCATCGTTTTGTTTGTAAATTTTACTGAACCGTCTATATTCAGAATCTGCATTATGGCAGTAAGCCCGGATCCCTCCGGAATACTATAGTTTACAACTTCAATTTTCCCTGTGAGAGGGTTCCATTGAATATGAAGCGGCTCTGAAGCTTTCTTTGCTCCAAAATAAGCGGCCGTGGGTTCAAAATAATAATCGTAAGACTGCCAGGTAAGCGTTGGCCACGAAGGATGGCTCATCCAGATAATAAGTCCCATCCGGTTTTTACTCTCCGCTTCAAACATCGCCCTATATCCCTGGTATTCCACCCACTGCGCAAGGCTTAGCCATTCTTTTAATCCGCTGATTTTTCCAAAGGCATTATCAATTACCTTATTAAAATTTCCTCCGTTCTGGGCTCCCTGCAAAGTAAAATCGTGCAAGCCCCACATATATGACTGCGGCCAAATTTGGGATTCAGGCATCATAAGTTTAAAGCTTTCATAGGAAACAATATCGGGCATTCCCATTTCGCTGTGTAATTTGGAAAGCGCGCGATTATTTTGGAAATAAGATTTCAAGGGTGTTAATCCATAGGGTCCTCCGCCACTCACTGTGCCAAATGCAGAGTTGGGAATATATTTTATTCCCGGTGTGAGTATGGGCAGGTTTTTTTCGATAGCGGATTCCAACACAGGGGGAGGGTTTCCCTCATTACGTCCTACATATAAAGCAATTGAAGGATGAGTACGAATTTTCTTTACGAAGTCAATCATATTATTAATAAACATTTCCGGGTAAAAAGGATCCGGACCATCCGATGGATTAGCGAGCCAGAAATCCTGCCATACCATTATTCCGTACTTATCGCAGGCTTCGTAGAAAGCCTCATCTCCTATTTGCCCCACCCAGTTTCTAATCACATTAAAATTCATTTCTTTATGGTAGCGAACTGCAATATCGTATTCCCGTGACCGGTAGCGCAGCAAATCCTCAGAGAAACCCCAGTTGCCCCCGCGGGCTATAAACCGCTTTCCATTCACAAATATTTTTAATGCACCTCCGGTTTCCGTATAAGACATTTCGCGGATACCCATTTGGAACGATTTAGAATCCGATGTTTTATTGTCCTGCGTAACGAATGTTAATTGAACATTATAGAGTTTTTGATTTCCATAACCGTTTGGCCACCAGAGTTCAGGTTTTTGTATTTTCAATGAAGGGTTGGTAGAAGGATTTAATGTTATCGTTTTTATTTCAGATTTATTAAGTGTGACCTGCTGTTCAAATGAAGTATTGCCAAACATACCTCTCAGTGTTCCCTGAACATTTTCAGAACTGTGATTGTGAAGTGTTAGCTCTACGTTTATATCAGCGGAACTGGTATCGGGTAGTGGTATTTTGGATGATACGAAAGGATCTTCAATACTAACCGGACCGCTCTGGGAAAGATATACATCATTCCATATGCCCGTATTTCGTCCACGAATAGTTGGTATCCAGTCCCATCCAATGGATGCATGAAAAGTGGGATTGTCTGCTCCCAGTTCTCCGCCATTCGCGTCGGTACTGTTCCTGTTTTGTTCCGTCGGAAATCCCGGCACATCGTTTTTAATAATTTTTACAGCAAGAATATTTCTTCCCCCCGGAATAAGAATTCCTGTAACATTGAATTTCCCTTTAATAAATGCGCCGTTAATAGAACCCAGGTCTTTACCATTCAGGTAAATTTCCGCTTCCCAGTTTATTCCGTCAAAATTGAGATATACCTGTTTGCTTTTATATGAATCAGGAGCCATGAATATATTGCGATACCAAAAATCTGAATAGAAATAGGAATCAGATATCGCCAGCTGGTTGTCTCCGAAATTCGGATCCGGAATGGCGCCGTCATTCAGATAGCTCACTAATGTGGTTGCGGGAACCGTTGCAATCAGCCAATTATCATCTTTAAAACCTGGTTTGGAAATTTCGCTACCGTCAGACTGAACCAGCGACGCGCGCTGAATTTTCCATTTCCCTCCGGCAAGATCATCGCGACCATCTTTTCCTTTAGCAGCCTGCGGATGTGGTATTGGTACCGGGCCTCCTCTACCCATTACTTCCAGCTCGCTCAAAATATATCCATCCGTTGCAGAAACCGGTTTTGTCATCAGCACACGAACGTACCTTCCTTTTATTTGTTTATTTAGATTGATATCATTCATGTTCGATGAATAATCTGGCAGTGGAATTATGTCTTTCCAATTTATGGCGTCCGAAGAGGATTGCAGTGAACCGGTCAAAGCCGGTCTTA
>PLEB01000065.1 GCA_003136915.1 Chitinophagaceae bacterium | reverse complement strand
TGCTGAGAAGTGGCCGGGAAAGAGGCTTTATTACAGTGAGCCATTTGTAACCGTTGATGGTTGATGGCTGATGGACTTCTATTGCGAATCCCCACCAGATCTCCATCAACCATCAACCATCAACCATCAACCAATTGCCGTTCATCCACCTTCATCAACCAACCCTCACCGATTCCCCACAAATTCCATATATTCATTCCCTATTTAAATAAATTATGAAATTTTTTCTGTCGGCCCTGTTTAGTGCGGGCCTTTTCATGGTATCATCTGCACAGCAACCCCATCAACCAGCAATTAGAAAAACAGACTCTGCTCCTGCAACCAGGCCGCCGGCTAAATCATCCGTCCCCAAACCCTATAAGGAGGTGATCACAGATAGCGCCGTAACCCAGCAAGGATTGTTTACAGTTCACAAAGTGGGCGACAAATGGTATTTCGAGATTGCTGATTCCCTTTTCAACCGCGAGATCCTGGTCGTTACACGATTTAGCAAAGCGCCTGCGGGAAGCCGCAGTTATGGAGGTGAAGAAGTAAATGAACAGACGATCCGATGGGAAAAAGGGCCTTCGGATGTGGTTTTCATGCGGGTCGTAACGGAGGTTAACGTTGCAGCAGATTCTTCGCAACCCATTGCCCACGCAGTGCGAAATTCAAATCTGGATCCCATTGCGGAGGCATTCGATATTAAAGCGTATGGAAGGAATTCCAAAACTGTGGTTATCGATGTAACAGATTTTTTTAAAGGAGATAATCAGCCTGTCAGTCTGGACCCGTCCACAAAAAGAAGATATAATCTCGGCGGAATTTCGTCCGAGCGCTCGTATATTTCATTTATCCACACTTTTCTGCTGAACACGGAGGTGAGAACGGTAAAAACTTTCAGCTCCTCTCCTTCACCGGGTGGCATTCAGTTCGGACCTACATCTTCCGTGACCCTGCCAGCAGCAGAGGCTACCGGCGCCGTCACCATAGAATTAAACAATTCATTTATCATGCTACCGGTTATCCCTATGCGCAAACGACTGTATGATCCGCGTGTAGGATACTTTGCCAGCGAATATACCGTGTACAGCGATGATCAACAGAAAGTGCAGACGGCTACCTTTATTCATCATTGGCGGCTGGAACCGCGGGATGAGGACACGGCAGCATGGAAAAGAGGAGAACTGGTAGAACCAAAAAAACCAATCGTCTATTATATAGACCCTGCCACACCAAAAAATTGGAGGCCCTATCTGATTGAGGGAATAAACGATTGGCGGGCCGCATTCGAAAAAGCCGGATTCAAAAATGCAATCATCGGAAAAGAATGGCCCGAGCATGATTCCACGATGAGCCTTGAAGATGCACGGTTTTCCGTGATCCGATATTTTGCTTCTGACATTGAAAATGCTTATGGCCCCAATATTGCCGATCCGCGTACCGGAGAGATTCTGGAAAGCCATGTCGGCTGGTATCATAATGTGATGCAACTGGTGCATGACTGGTATATGATCCAGGTAGCTGCAGTAGATCCCAGGGCCAGATCGATGAAGTTTGATGACAGTCTTATGGGGGAACTCATCCGCTTTGTTTCATCTCACGAGATCGGCCATACCCTTGGATTGCGCCATAATATGGGAAGCAGCAGTATGACGCCTGTGGAAAAACTGCGCGACAAAGCATGGGTAGAAGCGCATGGCCATACTGCATCGATCATGGACTATGCCCGGTTTAATTATGTTGCCCAGCCCGAGGACCATATCGGACCCGCCGGATTATATCCGCGCATCGGCGAATATGACAGATGGGCGATCCAGTGGGGATACAAGAATATTCCAGGAACCAGGGACGAAGAGGCGGATAAAAAAATTCTGAATCGATGGATAATAGATAGTCTCAAGGCCAACCCCCGCCTATGGTTCGGAGGCGAGGCGCAAAATTTCGATCCGCGTTCGCAAACAGAGGACCTGGGTGACAACAGCATGAAAGCGAGTGAATATGGCATCAGGAATCTGAAAAGGATCATCGTCCAGTTACCTCAATGGACGAGGGAGGAAGCAGACACCTATGAAAACCTGGAAAACATGTACGCACAGCTTACCATCCAGTTTGGGCGATACATGAACCATGTAAGCAAAAACGTGGGCGGCATCTATGAAACCTTTAAGAGTGTGGAACAGCCAGGCGATGTATATGAACCTACACCCAAAAAAATTCAGCAGCAGGCGGTAGCTTTTTTACATACGCAATTATTTGAAACCCCTTACTGGTTGCTGAATAAAGATATACTCAACAAGATTAACAGCCCTTCTTCGAATGAGCGCATAACGAATACTCAGGGCAGCGTTTTGCAATCCTTACTTTCCAGTTCACGCTTATTCCGCATGGCTATCATTCGCGACCGCTATGGTAAGTCGGTAGTATACGGACCAGATGAACTTGTCACGGATCTGGAAACAGGCATCTGGAAGGAATTGTCGGCAACTGCGGCCATTGATCCGTTCCGCCGCAACCTGCAAAAGGAATATGTGGATGCCCTAATCTCCCTGATCAATCCGGCACAACCTGCAATACCGGCGAATATTCCAAGGGGACTTATTTTATTTTTCGGTGGCGATATTAAGAACACGGATATACCCTCGATCGCCCGTGCCCACCTGGTGGCCCTTCGAAAACGAATCCTGGCCTCGGTTCCACGCATCTCCGACAAACTGAGCAAATATCATCTCGAGGATGTAGCGGAAAGGATCAGGCAGGCGCTGGAGCCAAAGTAGGTTATGGGTACTGCAGGTTATGTTGTCAACTTCGTAAAATGAAAAAAATTTATTTAATCAGCATTGTCTGTTTCAGTGTCTCTTCATGCAATACCAAAACAGCTGAGAATCCAAAAGATGTGTTTGCTGCGAACATAGATACGACCGTGAATCCGGCAGATGATTTCTTTTTGTATGCCAATGGGAAATGGATAAAAAATAATCCGATTCCCGCAGAAGAAAGTTCCTGGGGCATCGGCAATGTTGTAGACACCTTAAATCAGGGACGCCTCCGGGAAATAAGTGAAGCTGCGGCAAAAGAAGGCGGACCTGAAGGATCAGCGACTCAGATGATCGGAGACTTCTGGACGGCAGCTATGGATAGCGACCGGATTGAGAAACAAGGAACTGAATACCTGAAGCCGTATTTCAATGAAATAAACGCCATCACGAACATTCCTTCCTTTATCAATACCGTCTCTGATCTCAATAAGATCCGTGTGAATGCACTATTCAGCAGCCTGGTGGACCTCGATGATAAAAATAGTGAGGAGATGAGCTTTAAACTCAACCAGGGCGGATTGGGGCTTCCCGAGCGCGACTATTATTTTAACAAGGATTCATCGACAACAAATATTAGAAAGGCCTATTCCGCCCATGTTGCCAGGATCGAAACATTCCTGGGTCGCGATTCTCTTGCGGCAGCTGAAAGCGCTGTCCATATTCTGACGCTGGAAACAAGTCTGGCAAAGGTTTCCCGCTCACTTGCAGATTTACGTGATCCATATTCCAATTATCATAAAATAGCCATTACTGATCTCGGAAAAATTTCTTCAACAATTGACTGGGGAAGTTTATTAAAAAATATGGGTGTTACTAAGGTGGATTCCGTGATCGTTGGCCAGCCCGAATTCTTCAAATCCCTAGATAATATTTTAAATTCAACCCCAATTCCCATTTGGAAAGACTATCTGACTTACAGGCTAGTAAATTTCTTTTCAGGTGCGTTGCCTGAAAAGTATGGAATAGAATCTTTTCAGTTCAACCAATTTTTTAGCGGTGCCAAAGAGAGAAGGCCACGGTGGAAAAGAGCAATGGCCGCTGAAGAAACGGCAATGGGTGAATTACTTGGGCAACTTTATGTTAAAAGATACTTTAATGAAACAGCAAAACAGCGTTATGAGACGATGGCCGAAGCCATTCGCTCCGCCTATAAGGACCGGATTCAAAAATTGCGCTGGATGAGCGATAGCACCAAGCAAAAAGCCATACTGAAACTGGAAGCTATAAAAAAGAAAATAGGATATCCGGATATATGGAAGAACTTCTCAGGGATGCAAATAGGTAAGGAAAGCTATGTCCAAAATATGATCAATGTAAATAGCTGGTGGCACCGCTATGATATGAATAAGCTGGGTAAGCCGGTCGACAGAAATGAATGGAGCATGTATCCGCAAACCTATAATGCTTATTATGATCCTGATAGAAACGAAATGGTATTTCCTGCTGCAGCTTTCATTGTGCCAGGTTTTGAAGATAAGGATCTGGACGATGCCACCATGTACGGTTACGTGGGCGCGAGTACGATAGGTCATGAAATTACCCATGGCTTTGATGACCAGGGAAGACTGTATGATGCCAAAGGTAATTTGCATAACTGGTGGACAAAAAACGATTCTTCCGAATTTGTAAAAAGGGCTGCGGTAATAATAAATCAGTTTGACGGATACGAACCATTTCCTGGCGTTCATGTAAACGGAAAGGCATCCCAGGGGGAAAATATTGCAGATCTGGGGGGCCTTGAGCTCGGGATTGAGGCATTTAAGAAAACTGACGCATATAAAAAGAATGAATTGATAGGCGGCCTGACGCCCATGCAACGATTTTTTTTGGGGTACGCTTTAAGCTGGTTATATGAGACGCGCCCGGAAAGAATGAAATATCAATTAATGGTTGACGTACATTCACCGGAGAAATACAGGGTAATCGGTCCCTTAAGCAATTTAGAGGAATTCTATTCTACCTTTAATATTAAGGCAGGAGACAAGATGTATAGGGCAGACAGTGTTCGGGTGCATATTTGGTAATGTGGATTGTATTTTTGAAAAAGTTTAATGAAAGTGGAAACCAGGGATCTCAGTAAAGTACCACACCTGATTGGTGAATTATTCCAATGGCCGGAAAGCCCCGGGGACTGGGAAGCGTATAAGCTCACTAAAGAACAGGTAGAACATTTTGAAGAGTTTGGATATGTCTCGGGAATTAAATTGCTCGATGAGCAACAGGTATCTCAATTGCAGGAAGAATTAAATGAATTAGCCGATCCTGGGCATCCGGGTAATTCCTTATTTTATGAGTTCTCGGCCAACGAATCAACGGATCCGGACAAAATTCTTTTTCATGCACTGGGCGCCTGGCGGATTTCGCCCGGATTTCATGATGTATTATGGAATCCGCGATTTCTAATGCCGGCAAGTCAATTGCTGGGTAATAAGGCGATACGCTTCTGGCACGATCAACTCTTTTGTAAACCGGCTAAACATGGCGGCGTCGTTGCATGGCATCAGGACTATTCTTATTGGACCAGAACAGTGCCGATGCAACATTTAACCTGTTGGTGCGGATTAGATGATTCGGATACTGAAAATGGATGTCTTCACTACGTTCCGGGAAGTCACCGCTGGGGATTGTTGGAAAAACCCGAACTGGCAGGCGACATCAATGGGATCATGTCAAGGCTGACGGGAGCGCAAAGATCGGAGTTCAAGCCCACGCCTATTCCGTTAAAAAAAGGATACGCAACTTTTCATCATCCCCTTATGCTCCACGGCTCTTACGCAAATACAACAGGACGTAACAGACGGGCGTTTGTCATAAATGTTTTTGCAGACGGAACCCGGTCGAATGCAAATGAACCCATGCTTCATGGCACTCCGCAAATCAACAAAGGAGAAAAAATGGAAGGCGATTTCTATCCGCTGCTTTTCGATCCGGAAAAAATACGCAAGTGAATATGTGGATACAAATTAATGGAAATCAAAGATGCGAAGATTCATGTTTAGTATTTCCTGAGCAAATCCAAAAACTTGCGATCGAGTTTGTGTCCATACCAATCTTCGTATAGCACGTCCGGTCTGCCGGAATCGAGTATGCCAAAATCACCGGCAAAATTCCAGACTGCAAAACCAATTCTGTTGGAAGAGAGAATATCGAGAACATCCGCGAACCAGGCAAGGAAAACATCATGCGGAGTTTTATTCCAGCATCCACATTCGCCGCAGTGAACTCCCACGCCCTGTTGCATTAATTCTATCCAGGGCTGGTAATAGGTTTCCAGCATTGGCCGGCTCAAATATTGACTACCAACCTGGCCAGGCCATTTCGGAGCTGGCATATGATTAATATCTTTGTTGGCCCAGGGCGCTTTGTAGTGGGAGATGGAACCCGGGTAATATCCCCGGCAGCTCTGTGCAATATTTAAGTCTGCGAGTTCCGGTATTGTCTGATTTCCTCCGCTGTTTCCATCCGCAATGATGAGGTGGTTGGGATTTTCCTTGCGGATTGCCCCGGCTGCGGAGTTTGCCACTTTGCGATAAATTTCTCCGGGTACGGGGCCTGATTTAGAATGCTGGTCATTCATATCTTCCCGAACACTTGGTTCATTCAGCAGATCGAAGCTGATTTTTTCAGGGGATTCATCCTTGTACTTCTTGG
>PLEB01000006.1 GCA_003136915.1 Chitinophagaceae bacterium | reverse complement strand
CAAAATGTAATTTAAAAAATTGGGCGAAAGAAAATTCAACCGAATTTTATAAACTTGCTACAAAATTAATTCCTTTACAAACGAGCCTTACGACTGATTTTGAAAAGTTGACAGATGAGCAACTGGACTTTATTATTAATCAACTTAAAAAAGGCAAGTGATTACAAGGGAAGAAAAAATTAAACTATTGCAGGATATTGCGAAAGGAAAAAGATCAATTGAAGATTTATTGCCTTTTAAAATGCGCTTGTGGGAGCAGGATAATAATGACCCTGATTTATTTTATTGTAAAGCTGAGGATTTAAGCAGGGTGAAACATGAAAATTTACCAAATGGAAATACAGAGTGGAGATTTATTGATATTTTCGTTTATAAATGCGGGCCGCCGATTTTGGAAAGTGAGTGATATAAATTCTACATGATTGTCGGTTTTAAAAGTAAACATCAAAAACAGTTGTATAACTTTCGTCAATCCCTGGTTTTACTATTATATCTTTAAAATCTCGCCCGAATTTGCCGCCATCAAAAAAACCAAAAAACCTTTTTATTTCATTTGGCATTGCATCAAGGTATTTTTTTATGTCTGCGTCTATTACTTTTTCAACTTTTAAATACTTATTAACTTTCTTCTCGTTTGATAACTTTATAGACTGATCAAATAATGCCATGATCTGTGTCTGCAATTCCGGCTGATGATGAGTAAAGTCAAAACCTGAAATAGAACTTAATTTATCTGTGACGGTGCCGCCTCTTAATGCATTGAATAAAAACATTGGAGATACCAAAGCACCTTTTGAAGTGATGTATATTATATAATTGCCGGCAGGTATATTTTTAAAGTTGTAATTACCCAGGATGTCCGCTGTGGTTGTTCTTACCGAATCCCTGTCTAAGGTATTAAGTGAAAATTTTTTATTTACATCGAATAGTTGAATCTTAGCTGTTGCATCTGGCTGGTTATCTGTAGAATTAAACTTATCAATAATATTGCCGGTTATTGTAGAGGTTTGAGCAACCGATAGCAGAGGCAAGTAAATCAGTAATATTAGTAATTTTTTCATTTTATTGGTTAGCAAAAATGTTTTTGAATGAGCCTTTAATGTAAATTTTCTTATGAAGATCGGTGAGCCTTGTAATATTTCCATTGGTATCCTGACTACTTACGGCATTTAAAGATAAATCTATACTGCCTGAAGCTATTGAATTGTCTTGCTCACCTACCCAAAGGTGCGGCGCTAAAGAAATTGATACATTATTAATATTCACCCCGTTTGAATAATAGGTTACCCCTTCAATTACAATCTCATTGAATACATTAAAAAAATATGTAGAATCATAGGAAGTATTTTGCATTTGTAAACTGGGTAAAGAAAGGTTAAAAATCTTATTTACTCCATTTCCACCATTTAAAGTAAGGGTTATAGAGTAATAGGCAGGCAATTGTACAGGTTGCGGCGGTATAAAATATATAATACTAAGTCCAGGCGCTGTGCTGTTGGGGTCAGACGGATCAACCCTTAAATTATGTTGCACTCCATCCACGCCGGTAACAATAAATGCAGAATTGTCGTTTTGTTTTTTACATGATAATAACAGAACCGGCAGCAATAGTATTGATAATAATTTTTTCATTTTTAGTGTTAATGGGTATGGGTTTATAACTCTTTTGTGTCACTCAAAACAGATTCTTTGTCAACTCCCAATTTTAAAGCAATACTTGTTAGTAGCTGTACCTGGCTTTCAAGTAATTGAATATGTCTTTTTGTTTTTGTTGCGCCCTTAATGACCTCCCAGAGCACCATCATATTGATTATAAAGGCTGCCGCTCCAATAGCGGCCCATGCGGATGTATCCATAATTTTTTAGTTTTTTCAGTTTGCATGCGTTATTTTCATTTTTTCCCTGACTTACCATATTTTTTTATATCTGCCCTAAGTAGCGAATCATCAAATTCACGGATACTGGTTCCATCACCGGCTACACTGTCGGCGTATGCCTTAGCTTTCTTTTTATTCATACCCATTTTTAAGGCATAGCTTTCTATTTGCCCATGTTCATCAATCCATGGAAAGGCACTCCTGGGGAGTTTGGAGCAATTTTCGATGAACTATTCGATAAAGGATTTATTGAGGTAATAAAAGATAAAAAAAGTATGGTAAGGTTTTTACATTCAATCTTTGAAGTAAAGAATGAAAAAGATGCGAAAGTTGATTCCGAATATCTATACAAGTGTTTTAACGACAAAATAAGACGTTATCCTGAAGGTCAAGTAACAATACCTTTTTCAGATAACTACACTAAGGGCAAATTAAAGAAACCCTTATAAAACCCCTGCCAGTACCCTTGTAAAGAATAAAAACAATAAATTAATAAAAACCTTTGTGTTTCAAAAAAAAACACAAATGGAAAATAACATAATTCCCGATCCGATCATTCTATCTCAATTTTCTTTGCAGGATTGGGAAACAGCGATAGATAACTCTATCAATACTGCATTTGAAAAACATTTTAAAGATTTCATTTCCCCACCTCCTCAGGCCGAAAAGTTTTTAACCCGAAAGGAAACGGCGGATAAACTAAATGTTTCCCTTCCAACATTAAACGAGTACACCAAAAAAGGAATAATAAATGGTTATCGTTTTGGGGTGAGAGTACTCTATAAACTATCTGAAATTGAGGCGGCTCTAACCCAAATGAATTACGGCCATGTATAGTTCAAATTTGCCGGGTTACCAGGTTGTATTTTACGCAAACGATCTGCAAACAGGTTAATACTCCAAAACAGTAGAACAGCCCTACAAACTGCCTGTAATGCTTACTCTATCCCGGTATTATTAAACAGGTAGTGAGTAAAACACAAAAGGGAGGTAACCCTCCCCCCTATGCGTTCATTTTTAGCTGAAATACATTACTGTATTTCACTTAAAACAAAGATAAGATTAAAATGATTGACGGTATTACTATAAAATATCTTATCAAAAACTTTGATGAATGGAGGCGGTCCGTTAATCTTTCTTTTATTACAAATGTGGAAACGGAAACAGGCGAAATAAGAACAAAAAAAAGAGGTCAAACAGTTATAACAACGCTACGTGGTAAATGGGAAACCTTTGATTTAATCATTAAGGAGGTTTTGAATAATTTAACCAGGGAAAAAGTATTTCATCTTACCATGAAAGGAAGTTTACATAAAAACCATTACCGGGGATCCAATTACCTTCCTTTCACATTTCAAGATTTACAGGAACAGATTAACCACCTTACAAAAACCCTTTGTATTGATGCAGAACGGGCCCGTATTTCAACTTTAGAGATAGGTTTGAATATTTGCACACCGTTTGAAGTAACACCGTTTTTAAGGCAAAATATAATCAGTTATAAAGGCAATTCATTTAACAGGTACAAACCTAACCGGGAAGGGATTTGTTTAGGAATTGTTTCCCAGCTCTCACAGTATGCAGTGAAAATTTATGACAAAGGTTTACAAAACAATTTAGCAGATAAATTAATGAGGTTTGAAAAACGGTTTTTAAAGATGTACGAATTAAAGAAAGATCGAATTAAATATTTGTCCGACCTGTTAAGTTATGTTAAGGTTGAAAAGTTGCTTCCCCATTTATTAGAGGCATGGGAAAATGTATCGGTCTATGATATTGATAATTTGGAAAAACTTCCCTTAAAGAAACCTGAAATTGATTTATTAACTAAGGGCCAAAACTTTAAGTTTTGGGAAGAAACAAAAAAAACCTTTACCAGCGATCAATACAAATATCAAAAGAATAAGTTTAAAAAGTTAGTGGAAAAATATGGCAATAATTGGCAAACAGTTGTAAATGATCTATTAAAAACAGAATGGGAAAACCTGTTTAAAAATTACCCGAATTTACCACATGTCCAAAACCATTTATTACCCGAATTTACCATTAAGATAAAGGGTAAGAATGGGGAAAAAAATGTTATCCTTAAAAAAAAATATTGCCTTTCATGTGGAAAAGAGGTAAACCCGGCGCAAAAAAATAATAGTACGTTTTGTAGCGCAATGTTTGTAGGGGAGGCAGCAGCTCACAAATGCCGGAATAATAACAGCAATCCCAGGAATAACCGCATAAGAAAAATTCATAGAATCAATAGTAAAGGAGTTTTATTTGATATTGCTCCGTTTGTAATTGAAAAAAAGAGAAAAAGTCTAAAAACGCATAGTAGGGAGATTATTTAAAGCCTCTTAATTGAGGCTTTTTTATTGGCTTCTGCTTCCCTCACTGCTATGATGAAGATGCCACTTGTTTACAGAATATAGATTGCTTATATTGTAAAAATGGAAGAAAACTTTTACGATAAATTAAGGAATAATTTTAGAGAAAATGCTTTCCATAGTTTCGGATACCAGTACATTTTTGAAAAA